>JBBSJX010000364.1:0-4463 GCA_038256825.1 Chitinophagales bacterium | reverse complement strand
CGTCCGGAATTATATCTTTTATAAGATAATACCACCTCGCCCATAACAGCAGGTAATGGTAAAATGGGACCTTAATAAAAAAATAATCCTACCATATTATCAGGGGTAAACGGCCAACATAATTATGCAAAAATTTTAATTGCAGGCATGGGCGCAAACCGTAAGTTGAATGTTTATATTTAGGATTAAAAGCAAACAAACCGGGTTTGTTTGCAGTGTGTTTAAAAGATTTACTTTAAAATAAAACCAATTTCAAAGTCAATCAGCAGCTACTCTTAAAACAGCTTATTAATTCAGGTAATTCGTTTTTCCCTATTTTTAGTTCCCCAACAAAACTTTATGGACTTATATATTGCTTATGACAAAAAATTAGTGCTGCAGGCATTAAGGTATCATTTTATTAAAAGGCCCGAAATAAGGGTAATGATCGTATTAGTGAATGTATTTGCTATTTTTTCGGCCGCGCTTTTTTATTTTAAAATTGTTTCTCCCCTGGCATTTTTAATCAGCTCTTTTTTATGGATTGGGCTTATGATTGCATTCTGGTTTGTATTACCATTTGTTGTATACCGTAATGCAGCCACTTTTAAAGATACTTTTAAAATGAATTTCAGGGATTCGGGAGTAAAGCTTGAAAGCCCCAAAGGTATAATGGAGTGGCCCTGGAGCAGGTTCTCCGCTTTTTTTGAAACACCCCATTTTATACATTTATACTTCGATAGCCGGTCTTTTTTCCTTGTGCCCAAGGCAGCCATCAACAGTGTGGAATATCTTGAGGAGATAAGAAAACTTTTGAAAAATAAAATAAAGGCCAGGTAGGGCTTACAGCATTTTTTCCATTTCGTAATGTTCAACGGTAACCTCCATAAAGGGTTCGCTGCAAATTTTATAACCAAGTTTTTCGTAAAAACCAGCGGCAGTTTTGCGGGCATGCATAACCAGGCGGCTGTACCCATGATCCCTCGATAAGTTTTCGGCAAACTGCATTAAAACGCGGCCAATACCCTTGCCTTGCAAACCGGTTTTTACGGCCATTTGCCTAAGCCGTACAGTAGCGGAATCAATCCTTGTGAGCATGCAGCATCCAAGCATATCATCGTCTTCAAATGCACCCATTAATAAATCCTCTTTTTCTTTTTCCAGCTCCTCCTCACTAAAAGTTAAACCCAGGGGTTTGCGCAAAATAAGCATGCGCAAATCAATCATTTGCTTGTACTCTTTTGTTCCGTGATCAATTAATTTTAGCGGCATAAGGCAATTTATGTGAACTGTAAAGTTATGATTTGCTATTGTTTAATTGTCGCCCGTTTTCAATTTTCAACAAACTGCATGTAATTTTTTTTTGGAGCCGTGCAACATAACTTTCATCAACATCGTTGCGTCGCACACTTGTACAGTTTGTTTACATAGCAACAATAATAAAATTAATAATCGGTTGGCAAAACAAAACTAATTATTAATGCCCCCTTATATTTTATGGAGTGCTGTAAAAAACCAGTTGGTAAAACAAAGAGAGTGGTGGTAATACAAGGTCTGATTATTGCACTTGTTTTGTACGAAGTCAGTTTTTCTCTAAAGCATATGTTTTATTTTAAGGCAGGCAGGTATTATTGCTACAGGTTTAATAGGCCAACTTGTCCTCAAATTATTCAATATGAATAATATGAACTTTCAAAATATTTCAAAAAAAAACGCAAACTGAATTAATTGCCCTATTTTGAGCACTTTAGACAGAATAAATAAAAATGAGGTAATTCGTTGCTTATTTACTAAAAATTATATTTTTGCACCCGTAACTAAACTTTATAACAATGTCAGACATCGCAACAAGAGTTAAAAAAATCATTGTTGACAAACTAGGAGTAGATGAAGCAGAAGTAACTACCGAAGCTTCTTTTACTAATGATCTAGGAGCAGATTCTTTGGATACCGTGGAATTAATCATGGAATTTGAAAAAGAATTTAATATTTCTATTCCTGATGAGCAGGCAGAAACTATTACTACAGTGGGCCAGGCAGTTTCCTACCTGGAAGAGCATGCTAAATAATTGGCCAATTACCTCTTGGCAATAATTTATAATCCGCCTTGCATAAGCAATTTGCTTGTGTAGGCGGATTTATCACTTAAAATTTCAGGTAAGCCATATGCAATTTAAACGAGTTGTTGTAACGGGTATTGGTGCTATTACACCATTGGGAAACAATGTAACCGAATACTGGAACGGTTTGGTCAATGGTGTATCTGGTGCAAATTTAATTACCCAATTTGATGCATCTAAGTTTAAAACAAGGTTTGCCTGTGAGCTTAAGGGTTTTGAAGCAACTGACTACCTTGATAGAAAAGAAGCACGTAAAATTGACCGTTTCACTCAAACAGCTCTAGTTGCCAGCGACCAGGCAGTTTTAGATGCCGGTATAAGCAAAGAAAATGTTGACCCCGATAGGGTAGGTGTAATCTTTGGCAGTGGCATTGGCGGTCTAATTACCTTTCAGCATGAAGTAATGGATTTTGCAAAAGGTGATGGAACTCCCCGCTTTACTCCTTTCTTTATTCCAAAAATGATTCTTGATATTGCTGCGGGACAAATCTCTATCCGTCACGGATTTAGAGGACCCAACTTTGCAGTTGTAAGCGCCTGCGCCTCATCAACCAATGCAATAATTGATGCTTTTAACTATATACGTATGGGCAAAGCTGATATTATTTTATCGGGTGGTAGCGAAAGCGTAATAAGCGAAGCTGGTGTTGGAGGGTTTAATGCCATGAAAGCGCTGAGCGAAAGAAACGAAGATTTTGCTACAGCCAGCCGTCCCTACGATAAAACCCGCGATGGTTTTGTAATGGGCGAAGGTGCCGGGGTTTTGGTTTTAGAATGCCTGGAACATGCATTGGCACGCGGAGCAAAAATATACTGCGAAATTGCCGGTGGCGGTGCTACCGGGGATGCTTACCATATAACTGCCCCACATCCTGAAGGGTTGGGAGCCAAAAATGTGATGCTTGCAGCCCTTAACGATGCAGGTATGAAGATTGAGGATATTGATTACATCAACACGCATGGAACATCCACCCCGTTGGGCGATGGCGCAGAAGTTAAAGCTATTTTGCACGTTTTTGGCGAACATGCTTACAAATTAAACATCAGTTCCACTAAAAGCATGACGGGCCATTGTTTAGGAGCTGCCGGTGTTGTGGAAGCCTTAGCCTGTATTATGGCTGTTTGCGATGATATTATTCCACCAACTATTAACCACTTTGACGACGATCCTGACCTGGATTCCAATCTAAATTTTACATTCAACGTTGCTCAAAAGCGTGTTGTAAATGCCGCATTAAACAACACCTTTGGCTTTGGAGGGCATAATGCTGCCATGATTATAAAAAAATACATAGCTTAGTAATTGTGCAGATATTAGAAAAAATTTTTGGTAAGAAGTCAGGTAAACAAACATTCGAAAAGCAATTGCAAAATGTTCTTGGTTTAAAACCGGGAAATATTTCGCTCTATACTACCGCCCTAAGCCACCGCTCGGTTAAAGAGGGCGCTGATGAAAATAACGAACGGCTTGAGTATCTTGGAGACGCCATTTTAAGCGCCATTGTTGCCGATTATCTTTTTAAAAAATACCCTTACAAAGGCGAAGGTTTTTTAACTGAAATGCGCAGCAAAATGGTTAACCGGTCGCAGCTAAACGACCTTGCCCTGAAAATGGGACTTAAAAAAATTACCCTTTACAATAAGTTTGATGGATCGTTAAAAGGTAGCCAGATTTTTGGCAATACGCTGGAAGCATTGGTGGGAGCCGTTTACCTGGATAAAGGTTATAGAAAAACCCAGCGTTGGGTGCTAAAACAAATGATTATTCCACACCTGTATGTTGACGACCTGGAGAACATTGATATTAACCTCAAGAACAAATTAATTGGCTGGGCAAGTAAAAATGGTAAGGTGCTGGCTTTTGTAACCCTTGAAGAAAAGCTTGAAACCAACCGGCGCATTTTTACCATAGCTGCCGTACTGGATGGTGATCAAATTGCGCTGGGCAAAGGCTTTAATAAAAAAGACGCCAGCCAGATTGCCGCACAATTAGCCATTGAAAAGCTTGGCTTATAATCTTCCTTTTTTTTATTGTATTATTTAATTACGATGGTTTTATATAAAACCTATTGCTGCCATTTGTACAAACGATGAAGTGATTGCGACGCAACGATGATGCTATAAAAAACTGAAGCTGGTATCTAATAAAATACTTATTCTTAGAGTTTCGTCTATTATTTGCTCTACAATTTAGCTTGGTTGCTGGTACGATTTTCACACTAAATTCTGACACCATTACCAAAATTAGAAACAAGGCTGCTTAGTTTTGTTTAATAACTAATACCTGAACCAAAAAATTATTTCGCTAAAAATTATTGAATGCGCAAACCTTTACTCTTATTTTTTTCCTTTGTTTTTTTATTG
>JBBSJX010000363.1:0-4488 GCA_038256825.1 Chitinophagales bacterium | reverse complement strand
TCTAAAGTAACGATCAATGAAATTTCTTTTTCTCTTTTTAATATGCCCGTTAAGTTTGGCTGCCCAGCCAGTCAGCATATCTCCTAAACAAATTATCGGTTTATGGAAGGGTTATTTTACTACAACAGACCTAAGTATACCTTATGAGCTTGTTTTCAGCGAAGAGAACGGTAACATTACCGGTTGGTCATATACCACTTTCACCGTGGGGGATGAAGAAATAGTGACAATGAAAAAACTGGCTGTAAGCCTTACGGGGTCTGTTACCACAGAAGATGATAATGATGTTTACAACAACTTCCCGAAAAAACAACTCATAAAAATTAAACAAATAAATAAATTATTGCTGCAGGAAACTACGGCATCTTCGAAGCTTACCGGCACCTTCGAAACTATAACGCCCCGTAATTTAAAACCAGCCAGGGGTAATGTTTTCCTGGAAAAGAAAAACACGCCAGACAGCTCTGGGTTGATAGCTAAGATGGATGAACTTGGTCTTACACGTACCCTTTCTTTTTCATTTAATGCACCGCCTGTTATGGAGCCGGAAGCCCCTTTAATAGTTGTGAATGAAAAGCCTGTTCCGGAAAAACCTATTGTGCCACCTGTAAGTGCTAAGGTTCCCGACAGAGATACAGTAGAAACTGTAGCTGTTGCTGTGGTTACTAAACCGGTGCCGGTAAATGCTGATGTTGCTATAGTTATTAAACCAGCGCCGGTAAATGTCCCGGTTGTCACTTCTATACCTGCTAAAAAGATTGAGCCTGAAATAAAAAAAGAGTCCCCTGTTGTAGTTAAAGCTCCGGTAAAAGATAATGTTGTTCTTCCTGAAAAAGCCACCCCCAAAACTGACCCGCAGGTAATAGCCGCAAAGCCACGTAGGGACACAATTTTTGCCAGGCCGCAACCATCCGTTCCTGTAGCGAAGGCCAAGGTAGCAGACCCTGTTGTGAAAAAAATACCTCCGCCGGTTGCAGTGGTAAAACCTGTACCAAACAATTTGCCGGATAATATTGCGATAGCTCCCGCCATTGATCTCAGAAACAGAAAAATAGAAATCATCGACGAGCTTACTATAATGGCAGATAGCCTGCAGTTTACTTTGTATGATAACGGTGAGGTAGATGGCGATACGGTGAGTATCATATTGAATGGTAAGACCATTGTATCCCGCCAGGGATTAAGCACCAGGCCTTTTACTAAAACCGTTTACCTTACCAGGGATATGGGAGATTCGGTTCAGCTAATCATGTATGCAGAAAACCTCGGAACCATAGCCCCGAATACAGGCCTTATGATCGTTAATTATGATAATAAAAGAAGGGAGATAAGATTTTCCGGTGACCTCAGTAAAAATGCGGCCATCACTTTACGCAGAACAGAACAGGAGTAGGTTTTCTAAACAAAGACGTTCGGAGAATGTAATTGTACCATAGTGCTGCAGGATAACAAGATGTCATTTTAGTATGATCCGGCACTTCCTTTCTACCTGCGCCTTTGTTTTCTTTGCATTGGTTATCGGTTGCTGCTCAATTTATTCAAAATAGAATCCTTGTTCGATTTTATAATCATGTAAATCCCACTACAAAAAATAAATGTAAAAAAAATAGTAGTGGGTATAACTGAATTCCATTGGATTCCGTTCTCGGTGATTATCTTAGTTGACTCTTTTACATTTTGTTTTAATTCTCCTGCGCTAAAACTGAAATTTACCAGTGCATGCAATATGCCTGGTATCAGGATGTTTTCCGTTCTCACCATTAAACCACAAAAGAAGACACCAATTGATAAGGCAAAAAACACTTGTGAGGTAACTCCCACTAAGTTATGTGGTTGCCTAAACAAGTTGAAAAAATGAACAGCACCAAACATAAAACTGGAAAGAACGGCACTAATAATTATAGGTCGTTTATTATTGGCAAAACCTCTTATAAATAGAGGAAGCAAAATACCTCTAAAAATTAATTCTTCTACAAGCCCTATAACAATTACCGATACAGTAAATAAAAGCAAAACGCCTGGTTGGGTGCTTCGGTAAGTCTCAAAATTATTTACAAAACCTATTGATACAAATAGCATGGGCAGGATCATACTATGTATATTTTTGACTTTTCCGATGGGAGAAATTCCATTGAATTTCCTCAGGTGTAATTTCTTAATAAGTAGTATAGCTAATATTAATAAAACAGATCTGACGATTGTGCCAGAAATTCTGTTGGCTATAACTTCGTCAAAAAAATTAGCAGTTAAATATTCTCTGAATGGTTTTCCAATCCATAAAATTGACAAAAAACCTATCAGTACTATGATTGCAATTTTATTCTCTTTTTTCATCTCTTTTTTTTCTAAAACTCACAATTCATGTAGTGAAGAAATTCTGAGGAGCTCTACGCCTTATATTGAATCCTACGAAACTTGTGTGTTTGTGTCTTGGAATTCCTACCACAGCGGTGGGATTAAAGTTATCTAAAAGAAATTTAATAATATACTGACAACAAAAATCGTGTACCTGACCCGGGAAATGGGAGATTCGGTTCAGCTAATCATGTATGCAGAAAACCTCGGAACCATAGCCCCGAATACCGGCCTTATGATCGTTAATTATGATAATAAAAGAAGGGAGATAAGATTTTCCGGTGACCTCAGTAGAAATGCGGCCATTACGCTTCGTAGAAAAGAACAGGAATAGATTTGTATTTTTTTACCGGTTGTTATCCGCACCAAACGTAAATTTGCTACCTCCGCTAATCTCTGGGTTCATTGAAGATATAACTTGTTATTGCTGATTAATAGCATGAGACCGCCCATTTAGAACATGTTGCTAGAAAAAAAAATGTAGGGCTGCACTACTAAGCATGTGTTTAGTAAAACAAACCCTACAATCAAACTATTTTATGCTCATTAATGTAAGCTTGTTTACTCCGATGGTGCGCCCTTATTAATTAAGTTCATAAATTGATCCAGCTTTGGAGTAATGATTATCTGTGTGCGACGGTTTTTTACTTTTCCGTCAACAGTATCGTTACTTGCCATTGGATTATATTCGCCACGTCCACCGGCTGTCAAACGCTTTGGATCCACATTGTAATTATTTTGAAGAGCCTGAACAACAGATGATGCTCTAAGCGCACTTAGATCCCAGTTATTGCGAATATTTGGTTTTGATATCGGAACATTGTCGGTATTACCTTCTACCAATACATCATAGTCTTTATAATCCGTAATGATTTTTGCGATTTTAGACAATGTGGTCCCTGCCATATCTGAAATTTCGTAGCTACCTGATTTATAAAGCATATTATCAGACAGTGAAATATAAACAACGCCCTTTAAAACCTTCACATCAACGTCACGCATTTCATCCCTGCTAAGAGAACGTGTAAGGTTATTTGTTAGAACCATATTGAGCGAATCGCTTTTATTCTTTGAGGCTATGAGTTCCTGTATGTATTTGTTAGACGAATTTATCTCATCAACAAGTTTGGAGATATTGACATTGCCTTGTCCAGCAGATGTAAGACACTTATCCAGGGCAGCTTGCAGCCCTCGTGCATTTTCACGTTCTGCCTTTATGCGGTCTTCAAACCCTGCAATCTGCACAGTTGCTCTACCCAGGTTAGTTCTGCATATTTCACCATCACGTGCTAACTGAATATTCTGTGCATTCAGGTTGTCATAACTTGTTTGTAAAGCATTAAACTTTTTTGTGCTAACACAACTACTAGTGAATATTAGTGCTGCCAACGGAACAATTAAACTTTGATTGAATTTCATAAAGATGTTTTTAAATAAAGGGAAAATATTTTATAACGTGCTTATGGTCTTATACTTTTGAAAGTATGTTTTAAAGGTATCAAAAAAAAATTTGCCCACACTTTGATGTTTTTCTTACCCGATGGTGGCCTCACCAAACGGAATATGAATCTCGAATGTGGTTGGTGAGACAGCAACTACTAAATAAAGTTTGTTGAAAATTATGTGTACGACATTGATCGTAATATTGTAGTAGAAAATAAAATTTATGAAACGCTATATAATTATATTCTTACTACTTTCAATAAGTAGCTTTGGGTTTGCACAAAATGCTTTTTCTTCATCAGACCAAGCAGACTCAGTTTTAGCTAAACTATCTCTACGATTAAATAGTTTAAAAAATATTAAATACGACAATACAAGAGAACTTAATTATTCGTCAGAGAACTACCACAATATTTCAAGGTGGACTTGTTATTATGATTTTCAATCCACCGACACTATAATTGGATTCAAATACCAGGTTGCCGATTCAACTACAAAACAGTTTTTTAACGGGACAGAGAAATTTGACCTAGACATAAAACTTAAGCGTATTTCAATAAATGATAATCCCAATAAAAATACTTTTGGTTCACTTTCACCTTTATACAATTCAATTATTACGCTTAAAAATATCCTTCCTTTATTCATAATTGATAAAACTGCTAAAAAGTATATCAGAGACACTTCAAT
>JBBSJX010000362.1:0-4505 GCA_038256825.1 Chitinophagales bacterium | reverse complement strand
TCGATTAAAGTGGCCCAATTTAAAACCACTTGTTTATTAGCTACCTGGGCTGTAAAACGAGTTAAAGTAATTGGTAACACATGAATAAAATTAAACCTTGCCGATACGGGTAAATGATCGCTGGCAGAGGTGGCATTATATCCACTTAAATAATTCCTGGGATCTTCAATTTCTACTGAATTTGAAATATAATCGTTCTTTAAAGTATTGGTAACTATTAAATGGTCAATCATGGAAGCGCCATTTATATAACTGGTTTTACCGGTCTGGTCCAACGGTAAGGTAAGCCCCGTATAGTTTGAAACATCATCAATAAAAGGTTTATACGATGAATTGGTTGAACCTGCATAATTGGTTCCGGAAAGCCGGTCGTTATAATCACCAACTATCATCACGTTATCATTTTTATAAAAGGCATCCAGCGTATCTTTTAAAACCTTTGCATCGTATTTCCTTCTGTTATAACTGGATGCATCGGTGGCTGATTTTGCATGTATAACAATCATTCGGATCCTATTTGTAACCCCATTAATATTAACATCAAAAGTGGCCATAAACGGTAACCTTCCCGAAGCCCAGAAACTTGTGGGTGTACCAGGATATCCCGGTAATAAATTTGAAAATCCAGCCCTAACGCTATCATATAAATTTTCGAACAGCACCCTTGATTCAACCAATTTCATTACCACCGTGTCGTAAATAAACCCGATTTTTTGTGGAGGAAAGCTGGGATCGGGGCCATTGTACGAAAACGAATAACGGTGAGATAATACAGCCCTGCTATTTGGTATTTTTTTAACCAGCGAGTCCAATGCCACATCATTCGATACTTCCTGTATACCTGTAACATCCTGCTTTAGACGATTAAATACAATTGCCACATTGCTTACCTGCGTATTAATTTTTTGCTGTGTTGCATTGTTTGTTGGGTTTGATCCGAAGAAGCTTAGGTTATAGGTTCCTGCATCAAAAGTTTCAGCCCTTGGGTAAGATGTTCCGGATACCATGATGGTATTTGTATCCAAACCGGTTGCTGTTATTTTAATTTGTGCTTCAATTTTAAGAAATTTGCCTGCGGGAGAAAACCGGGCAAACAGCCGGGTTCCGTTGGCTGCAGTAGCAGCAGGAATTAATAATGACGATGAATAATTAATACTGTCGGTTGATAAGGCAAAAGGTGCCGGAACCGAAACCGTAACGTCTCCAAAACCTACTACTTTAACATCAAAAGGTAAGCCTGCCGAGTTAGTTCCTTGTGTTGCCTCTCCTAAATTTAATAAAACCGGGCTGGTACTTACCAATTGCGAACGGTTAGTAATTTCAACATCATCCAACGTCCAACGGGCAGCACCCAACTCATTTGAAGAAAAATATTTAAACGCTATAAAAACCTGCGCTGCATTTTTATAAGGAGTTAAGTCAATACCATCACTTAAAGTCCATGCATTGTTAGCAAGCGGAAAGTTTCCATTTAATTCAATCCAGGTTGCATTATTAGGATTGCTGCTACCATCATAATCGGTAGAAACTAATAATTGCAGTGTGGGTCCGGTAAATTCATTTTTACTATAAAATTTAAGAACAGGAAGATTAAGTGAGTTCAACAAAAGTGGCGGTGAAATTAACCAGTCTTCATTATCAACAACCCCCGAGGCATAACCGTTCATATCTGCTCCTTTCGTTCCATTATTTCCAAAATTTGTACAACTCCATACCTGGTTTCCAGTTACGCTATAACCGGTAAAGCCGTTACCGGGAGCGCCGCTGATAGTACAATTATTAAAGTTGAAAACCAGGTTGGCAGCATCAATTCCTTCACCCAAAAGCGAAATTATTTTAGAGCCTGTACCCGAACTACTGTGGGTAATGGAACGATTTAAAATGCCTGTATTGGTAGGGCTAAATTTTATATAAATGGTTTTATCGGTGGCTATTTCTGCAGCAGTAAAATCTAATGAAGTATTAAAATTTATATTATCAATCGAAATAGAATAAGGTGCAGCAGTGCTGATATTTAATGGGGCGCTTAAATTGTTACCCTTAACTGTGTACGTTTTTACCTGCGACGACTGATTAATAATTGTTGATGGAAAATTAATGGACGAGGTACTGGTAATAATTTCTGCAGCCGTTGCCGATAAAACTGCTTTACCCCAAATAGCTACATTATCAATACTAAATGTTCCGGAACTTTCTGCATTCCAGCCATAAAACCTTAAGGTTATAGGGGTTGAAGCATTTTGTAATCCTGTAATTGTACTTAACACTACTTTGCTTCCCGATTCAGCAACAGAAGTAGCATCCGAAACCTGGAATATATTACTAACCACAATGGAGAGATTGGCATTTGCCGGGTCAATAAAAGCAGGTAAATTAGCTGCAAATCCATCCGCATTTGAGCGTATTGAGTATTGCCTGATACCTGTACCAGAACGCTGTAATATAAACGTTATCGAATCCAGCGAAACGGAATAGTTGGTTTTTGGAGAAATTACAACCTCGTAATACTGACCGGTATTTATAGTTCCTGTAAAACTATTACTGTTATTAGTAGCACCGGTTGGCCATCCCGAAAAGCTAAACCTGCCTGTAGCACCTGAATTACTGCCGCTATTTCCAACAGCCGCAAAACTTCCAAAACTAACCCCATTTGCTGTAGGCACGGAGGTGGGATCAATACGGCCGGTGGTATTATTTACTCCCGAAAAATCATATAAGGCTGAAAAATCCTGGGCAATTAATATTGAAGGGAAAAAAACAGCTAAGACAAAAAAGTTACCTAAAATTCTTTTCATAAGTTTATAGAGTTCAATGGTGAAATTCAAAATTCATTTAAAGGTTTAAAAATAGGTCAAGAGGCTTGTTCACAACAGCATTAGATGAACTAGAAAAAACTCTAAATGTAAAACAGTTGTTTACCAATATTTTGAATACAAACAAATTTTTAAATAAAACATCCCTCAAAGGTTTTCCTGGAAATGTTGTCGTTTGTTTAAAAAACGCTAACAAATAGTTATTACAATCAATAATAGAAAATTCCAGAAATTAGCTGTATACCCTTACCTTTGCAGCCCAAAATCATTTTTTAACAATCAAATCAGGGATTAATGAACAATTATGAATTGATGGTGATTTTCACCCCGGTTCTTTCTGAAGACGAATACAAAGCCGCTCAGAAGAAGTTTAGCGATATGGTTACCGACAATGGTGGTTCTATCGTAAACAGCAACCCGTGGGGATTAAAATCACTGGCCTACCCTATCCAGAAGAAAACTACAGGTATCTACTGGGTTGTGGAATTTACAGCGCCATCCGACTTCAATGAGAAGCTGAAAATTCAGCTCCTGAGAGATGAGCAAGTGCTCAGACAAATGGTTACCAGACTCGATAAATACGCCGTCGAGTATAATCACAGAAAGAAAAGTGGCGTACCAACAGGAAACCAACAAGTAGTTGAGGCATAATTACCATGGCAAAAGCAAATGAAATTAAGTACCTGACGGCCATCAAGCAGGAAAAACGCGCAAAGAAATTTTGTCGTTTTAAGAAATATGGCATTAAGTACGTAGACTACAAAGATGCTGAGTTCCTTAAGAAGTTCTTAAACGAACAAGGTAAATTATTCCCTCGCCGTCTTACCGGTAACTCACTAAAGTTCCAGCGTAAGGTGTCACAGGCAGTAAAAAAAGCACGTCAATTGGCTTTATTACCTTATGTAACTGATCTTTTAAAATAGGAGGCACCCATGCAAGTAATATTAATACAAGACGTAGATAACCTGGGCGGTGTAAACGAACTGGTAACTGTAAAAAGTGGCTATGCTCGCAACTTCCTTATTCCACAAAAAAAGGCCTTAGAAGCTAATTCTTCTAATCTTAAACAAATGGAAGAGAAGCAAAAGCAACTCGCTAAAAAAGAAGCCAAGCTACTTTCCGAAATCAATAGCGTTATCGCTGTACTAAACCAGGGACCTTTGAAAATTGGTGCTAAAACCGGTACAAGTGGTAAAATATTTGGTAGCGTAACTTCCTTACAAATCAGCCGCGCTATCCGCGACCAAAAAGGTTACGAGATTGATCGCAAACGCATCACCATTACCGATGAGGTTAAAGAATTAGGAACATACAAAGCAAATATTGATTTTGGTAATGGAAACACTACCGATGTTGAATTTGAAGTAGTATCCGAATAATTTCTACACAATACTTTAAAAAAGTCCGTCCTAAACAGGCGGACTTTTTTTATTAACAGTATTAATTTTGGGGTGGTCAGCTTATTGTTATTAATTAAGCATACTTGCTACGCTCAGTTAAAAGGCAGTTTTTCATAGCAACGTTACACTACTCCCCTAAGGTTTTAAAAAATATACTAACTTGCTTTAATAATTCCGAATTTAAAATTCAGCAAAGATTTCATATCGTCAGTCCTATCATTAAATGTTTGAAAAAAAGTGTCAACAGCATTTTCAAATGATGTGTAATCCGGATAATATTTATTCTTCATTA
>JBBSJX010000361.1:0-4513 GCA_038256825.1 Chitinophagales bacterium | reverse complement strand
AAAAATAACAATCGTTTAGTAATAAACTAATCCTTACTACGTTTCCATTGTAACAATAATTCAATGGAAAACAGAACATAAAAAGCACCAAAAATCAAAAAAATTGTGTTCATAAATTTATTTTTTGTGGTGAAATACTGTTACTGAAATTGAATGATTAAAAAGTTATGCCAATGTTATAATAACAATATAAATTTTAACCATTCAGAACAATTTACGGTAAGACGATTCGCTGAGATTGAATAGTTTTGCTTTTTTATCTGGTTTAATTAGAATTTAATCTTTGTATTTATTTTTTAATCCTTTTTCTATTGCCGTTATCTTTGGCACTATTCAAAAATGTAAACAAACCGAAACCTTGAAGTACCCTATAATTCTTATTTTACTTGTTTGTACCGCATGTGTAAAAAGTAAAAATGAGGCCTGCCCTAATACACCACAATACCAGGTTTTAACTCAATCAGCTAAAGAGTGGTTACCTTATACCAGTACAAAGAGTATTGTATATGAAGACGCATCGCAAAAAAAAGATACCATTGAACTATCGAAATTATTTATAGGAGATGACACCTTATGGGTAGGTGATAAATGCCCCACTACCAAAGCGCAGTTCGTACGGATTGACTTTTACGACAAAAAATCGAACGATACCATTAAAACCCAGGTAGGTTTGCAGGACGAACTGAGGATTTTTACCAAAAAAAACAACATTGTTTTTTATGATTCCAAAACCTTGCTACTGGACCCTGGCCCTTACAAAAAATTTGAGCTGAACACCACCTTAAACGGAAAGCCTTATTCCTCCGTTCTATCGCTTGAATGCTCGGCTGCTGATAATTGTAAATCAACAGGGATTACTAAAATTTACTTTTCAAAAACCAAGGGCCTTGTTGCTTATATTAGAAGCGGCATTTTATGGACCTTGTATTAATGGTTGCGCATCAAATTCTTCCTGCTCTGAGCGCAACAAATGCCGTATACTCAAGTAGTTGAAAAATGAATTATTTGAAAATGCAGTATATATAATTATCGCTGTTATGTTTTTGGGACCGGCATAGGCTCTTCATGGCATCTTCGTTGTGTCACTCTCTTGTACTGATATATTTTCATAGCATCTTTTCTCAAACTGTTTTATACCATTAACTAATTGCAGCAACAATTTGGGATTCACCCGTTTTAATCCATTATAATATTAAGCACCGGATTTAGCTAAAAGCCAAACATATACACCCGATTGAAACGGAAAGCCCGCAGTGCAGCGAAGCAAACGAGGACTTGGAGTGTAAAGCGGGACCAAGGCTTAACCCGGTTGCTCTTGCTTGTGTTCGTATCGCATTAATCAAAATAGTATAACAATTTGCATTTGGTGCTGTGGCGCTTTATAGTACATTCGTTTAACGGGCGCTACTTTGCCCTTTTTTTAGTTTATGAAGCAAGATAAAATTACTACCCAAATTTGCATTATTGGTGCAGGACCAGCCGGGGCAACCACCTCCATTTTTTTAAGCAAAATGGGTATAGACCATGTAATAGTTGATGCTTCTGAATTTCCGCGGGATAAAATTTGCGGTGATGGTTTAGACCTGAACGTGGTACGTGTTTTAAATCATATAGACCCGGCTATTGTGCAGCAAGAGCTTACACAAAAAAATAATTATACGGCATCGGAAGGAATGCGGATTATTTTACCAAATGGCAGCAAGATTAATTTGATGCGCAATAAAAGTAAGCACCAACATCCATTGGATGCGAAGCCTATATTTTTTGTAGCAAAAAGAGGAACATTTGACAACCTGCTGGTTGAAAAAATAGACCGGAAAAGTGCTGACTTGCATTTGGGAACGCGCATTGAAAAAATTGAAAAAACGGGTAATACCTGGAAATTAGAAGGACGCAATAAAACGGGCACCATTACCATTGAAACTACATTTTTAATAGGTGCCGACGGCGACCACTCGGTGGTTTTAAAACATTTGGGAGAGCGAAAGATAGACCGGGATAATTATGCAGGCGCAGTACGCCAATATTGGAAGGGTGTGGAAGGGATACACGAAGACAAATTGATTGATGTTTACTTTCCTAAAAGTTTGCCGCTATCGTATTTCTGGATATTTCCTTTACCTAATGGTGAGGCAAATGTTGGATTTGGGATGGCCAGTAACTATATAGCCCGCAAAAATATTAATGTACGCAAAGCATTTGCCGAATTAATAAAAACAGACCCATTATTAGTGGAGCGCTTTAAAAATGCCGAACCTAAAGAAACCATTAAAGGTTGGGGCATTCCCATGTCGGGCAACAAGCGTAAAGCACATGGCGATGGTTGGTTATTGGTGGGTGATGCCGCTTCAATTGTTTGCCCCACTTCGGGCGAAGGGGTGGGATCGGGTATGCTGTCGGCATATACGGCTGCGAAATTTATACAACGTGCCGTTGAACAAAACGATTTCAGCGAAAAGCTATTTACCAATTACGATCGTGAAATACATAAACGATTAAGGTTTGAAGAAAAAATATATCGGCTGGTAAATTACATTCCATCGTGGGCCTTTACGTTTGGATTGAACACCGTTGTAGGCAATACATTTTTTAAAAACTGGCTGGCTAAAAAAGAAATGCGGGAGTGGGTAAACACTGCTTATAACAAAAAGATTGAAGTGAATTTATAGCAACCATCAAGGTTTCAGTGTTTGCAGCAGCGCTTCATAATCCTTTTCGGTATCCACATCAAAAGCGCCACCGGCAAAATCAACAGCAGCCACATCTTCAGGATGCTTTATAATTAATTTCCTGGCGCCTTCGTGCCCGGTTGATTGCAATAAAGTTTGAAAATATTTTTTGTGGAATAATACCGGCGCACCCAAGGTATGGTTATAGGAAGCTGCAATTATATTTTTTGTTGTGGCTGAATGTTGTTGAATTAAGGCTTTTAAAAGTTCAGCAGATACAAAGGGTTGATCGCATAATTGAAAGATAACACTGGTTAATAATGGTTGTAAATAAAGAATAGCAGATGTACCTGCTGCTATAGAAGATCCCATACCCTGCTGCCAATTTATATTATAAACAACTTCAACATTATTTTGCTCCATCGCTGCTTCAACTGCAAGATTGTTTGCACCTGTAACAACAACTATTGGTTGGCACCCGGTTTCAACAGCAGACTGTATAGACCAATGTAACAGGCTTTTACCTTTATATAATAAGTTTTGTTTGGGTCTGCCCAACCGCGAAGATTCACCGGCAGCAAGAATTACAATACCAGTCATGGGTTATAATTGAACCAGTTTACCTGATGTATCATCAGCATGGATGCCAACATTTTTCTCCCTGAGATTCCCTCCTTTTCTTTTAGAAAGCACTGCCTTTATTTCGGAGATTATAGATAAGGCAATTTCTTCCGAAGTTTCAGCGCCAACGTCTAACCCTGCCGGGCCAAAAATTTTTGAAAGAGAATTTCTATCAACATCAGTTCCCTTTTCATTTAATTCTTCCAGCATTCTGATCATTTTCTTTTTGGGCCCTAACACTCCAATATAACTAACCGGTGTAGCAACCAATTGCCGCAGTACTTCAATATCGTAGTTGTAATTATGTGTCATTAAACAGGCAACCGTTCTTTCATCAAATTCAAGTGAAGAAAGAATATTACCTGGTTTAGAAATTAGCAAACTTGTTGGAGGAAGAAAACGCTCCCTGGAGGCATAGTTTGCGCGACCATCCACTACAGTTGTTTCCCAACCTAAAATTGTTGCAATCTGAACGAGTGGTAGACTATCGTTGCCTGCACCAAAAACTAACAAAGACACTGGAATTTCCAGGAATTCAATAAAACCTGTAATTGGGTTTTCCTGGTTGTAAAGCTTAAAAGCATCTTTACCAGTATTTAAAACTTCATCAGCATCTGCTAATACATTTTTTAAAATATCACCATTAAGCAAATTATTTTTAAAGGTTTCTTCCTTTGTTATAAGCATACAAGTGCCTGGCTGCACCGCCTTTTTATTTAGAGAAAACAATGTTACCATTACGGCTGCCTGCCGCTTTAATAAAAATGTTTTTAGTAACTGGATAGGATTGTTTGGGTCTGCATGGTTTATAGGCTCAATTAATATGGAGATGATGCCATTGCAACCCAACCCAACACCTAAAGTTGTATCGTCATCATCTGTGGTATCGTATGTAACCAGCATGGGCTTTTGTTGAACCATGGCCAACTGCGCTTTTCTTAATGTGTCACCTTCTAAACATCCCCCACTTATAGCACCGGTCAATTTACCAGCAATGGTTACCAGCATACGTGCGCCCGGGCGGCGATAGGCCGAGCCTTCCAGGTGAACCACGGTTGCCAATGCAGCCTGTTTTTCTTCCTTTTGAGCCGTATGATAAGCCTGGATAATGTCCTTAATTTCCTTCACGATTTCATGTATTTGTAGCGGAGATAAAGCTATTAAAACTACCGGGTATTGGCTGATTTAAGAAAGGAAGGGTGCATTTTAATTTGTGCTTTTTT
>JBBSJX010000360.1:0-4524 GCA_038256825.1 Chitinophagales bacterium | reverse complement strand
TAGGCAAGCGTAACATTTTTTACACTAATCATTCCTAATAACGATTTACGAATTACAATTTTTAAATTTCGAGCCGCAAAAGTAAGAAAATGAAGCCAAAGCAGTAATAAGAGATGTTTGTACCAATGATTTTATGATATTACAAACACCAAAAACCACCATTCTAGTCAACTTTTGATATAGTCCTGCCAGTTCGGCCATTATTATTCGCCTGCTCCTCTTTTAGTAATACCTCTTCTTTAATCTGGGTATCTAGTTTTTCACTTTTTAAATCAATTCGTAAGCGCCCAAATAAACTCATATATAAATTAGCTATCCAAACCAGGGAAAACCCTGCTATCATGTATCCCCGCCAATCCATAAAAATGAGCTGAAATTTAGTTATGAACAAGAAAAAAATAGCTATGTAATGACTGAAACAATACTCGCAGGTAAACAGGTAAAAGAATTTTCGTTCTGCTATATTATTAGCTTTTTTGCATCGATTGGCACAATAGTCCCGTGGTTCTTTAAACACCTCTTCATGGGTTACGGTCCAGGCTACACATGCAACAGGTATAGCCAGCAAAAAAAGATATGCTACTTGTATACTTAATGTCATAATATCAATTAAAATAAAAATTGTGCCTTCGCACTTTTTATATCAACTTTTTGATCTGTTACTATTCTTGTTAAAGCATTCCTGGCCAATACAACATTTATTCATTTTCAACTTACATTTACAGCTTTAAAAATTGCCCTAAAATATGAAAATGATACTTCCCGCAAACCTAAACGGGTTTGTTAAAAAGAATTGGATATTACCTGCAATAGTAATAACCGGTACTTTTCTCACTGCGTGTAATAACAACACATCTGCGCCTTCTCAAATAGATAGTACTGTTGTAAATGCATATGATTCAAATTTTAGAGTGGAAGCCGATACGTTTGCTGATATTCAAATATTACGCTACCAGGTTCCGGGTTTTAACGGCTTAAGCGAGCAACAAAAACAATTATCGTATTATTTATACGAAGCAGCAATGTGTGGCAGGGATATTATTTACGACCAGAAAAGTAAGTTTGGCATCCTGTTACGTAAAACGCTTGAAGCAGCTTATGGTTCCTATAAAGGAGATAAATCAACCAACGACTGGAAACAGTTTGAAGCTTATTGCGGCAGGTTTTGGTTTAGCAATGGCAACCACCACCATTACGGAAACGAAAAATTTATTCCCGCCTGTTCGTATACTTACTTTAAGCAGGTGATCAACAACAGCGATTCTTCACTACTACCAAGAGAATCCGGTGAAAGCACTACAGCTTTTTTAACCAGGATTAAACCTTTGGTCTATGATCTTTCGGTTGAACCTAAATTGGTTGACCTGAGCGCCGGAATAGATAACATTAAAGCCTCTTCCGTTAATTTTTATGAAGGAGTTACTCAAAAAGAAGTGGAAGCCTTTTATAGCAAGTTTCCAAACACTGGCAACCAACCATTATGGGGATTGAACAGCAAGCTTTCAAAACAAAATGGCGAATTTGTTGAAAAAACATGGAAAGTTGGTGGAATGTATTCACCAGCAATTGAAAAAATTGTGGGCTGGCTTGAAAAAGCAGCAACAGTAGCCGAAAACGAAGAGCAGAAAAAAGCCTTAAACCTGCTGGTTGAATTTTACAAAACCGGCGATTTAAAAACCTTTGACCAATACAGTATTGCCTGGGTGAATGATGTAAACTCGCGTATTGATGTGGTGAATGGATTTATTGAAGTGTATATGGACCCCATAGGAATTAAAGGAAGTTATGAAAGCGTGGTTTCCATGAAGGACCTGGAGGCAACCAAGCGCATTAAAGCCATTGCCGACGAAGCCCAATGGTTTGAAGACAATTCTCCCTTGAACCCCGAACATAAAAAGAAAAACGTAAAAGGAATTACTGCCAAAGCCATCACCGTTATAGCCGAAAGTGGTGATGCATCACCCAGCACTCCAATTGGTATTAATCTTCCCAACTCCGAGTGGATACGGAAAGAACATGGTTCAAAATCGGTTTCGCTGAGTAATATAATAAGTTCCTACAATGCCGCAAGTTCAAAAGGTGGAACATTGGATGAGTTTGGTTTGAATGATACCGTTATCAATCGTATAAAAAAATGGGGCAACCTGTCTTCCGATTTGCATACCGACATGCATGAATGTATTGGCCACGCTTCTGGCCAAATTAATCCGGGTGTGGGCACGCCCGATAAAACCCTAAAGAATTACGCTTCCACTCTTGAGGAAGCCCGTGCCGACCTGGTAGGATTGTATTTTGCTATCGATCCAAAACTGGTTGAATTAGGAGTAGCACCAACCACTGAAGTGGGCTATGCCGAATACGATAATTACATGATGAATGGCCTGATGACCCAATTAACCCGTTTAAAATTAGGCGATAACATTGAAGAGGCACACATGCGTAACCGTCAGCTTAATGCACAGTGGGCTTACGAAAAAGGCAAGAAAGACAATGTAGTTGAGTTTGTAAAAAAAGACGGTAAAACCTTTGTTCGTATAAACGATTACAAAAAATTACGTACCTTATTTGGCTCGCTATTAAAAGAAATTCAACGTATAAAATCCGAAGGCGATTTTACTGCCGGCAAAAACCTGGTTGAAAATTACGGGGTAAAAGTAGACCCCGTTTTACACAAGGAAGTTTTAACCCGTTATGCAACTTTAGATGTAAAACCCTACCGTGGATTTATTCAGCCGCGCTTAGTGCCGGTACAAAATGGCAATACTATTACCGATGTAAAAGTGGAGTATCCTACCAGCTTCTTCGATCAGATGATGGAGTACGGTAAAAAATACGCCTTTCTGCCGGTTAACAATTAACCGCATCTTATAAAATTAAAAAGCTGTCCTTTTACCGGGACAGCTTTTTTTATTTCAAAAAATTATTTTGGAGTAAGTATTTGTTTAATTCCAAGGCTTCCCTAGTATTAAACGTGTTTTTAGTGACCAGCATTAGATTATAAATGATGCACCGTTGCCACATCTATCCCGCCTTTCTGCGGGGCTCGGTTCAAAAACAGTTTTTCATAGAATCGTGGCATTTACCTATAAAAGGCCCGCACACTCTACTTCTTATATTATCCCGGACTAAGGCTTCGAAAACAGTGTTGAACTTTTTTACCTTTTTCCTTTTTACTTTTTACTTAAATCACTTATGCCCGCGGCTACCCCCGCCACCAGTTTTAGCCCCTCCTCTACCACCACCACCAGTCGATCTGCCTTTGCTTTTTGGGCCTGCCTGCGCTCTGCCGCCGCCGGTTTTGACCGCAGCCGGTGGTCGTTTATTTCCTGTATTATGAGGTCTGCCACCTTCCGGTCTTCCACCTGAGCCCCTGCCTGTTGATTGTTTTTCTGCATCAGCACCTTTAGGAGCAACCTGGCGCCTGTTAGGCGAGGTGTTTTTTTTAGGTCCGCGGGTATTTGCCGTTTTATCAGCAGCAGGTTTTTTAGATCCATGTCCGCCACCATAAAATGCTTTTGCACCAGTTACTTTCTTTGGTCTTTCAAAATCAAAGTCTTCCTCGGTATCCAAATCACGATCCTTTGCAGGAGCTTGTGGTGATTTTGGTGTTTTAAATGATTTTTGAGTTTTACCAGGCATTTCAGCTTTCTCTGCTTTTTCCGCTTTTTCGTTTAAGCCACCAATTGCCAGTTTGCTTAAAAAATCATCCGCAGCATATTCTTCATCTAACGTTTCTTTTAACAAGATGGCGATGTTTCCCAGGTTTAATTCCTTTGCAAAAGCCAGCACCGTACCATAACTGCAAATTTCGTAATGCTCAATTTTTTGAGCACACGAAATAATTGCTGCATCCAATACTTCGGGGTTCATTTCCAGGGCCATTATTTTATTACCCTCGCTTATAAGGCCTTCCATTCCCTTACACTTGTGCACATCGTTGCCAAACAATTTTACTAAAAAGCTGGAAACCTTTCCTTCAAAACCCTTTTCATTTTTATCAGGCACTGCCAGTAATTCATTTACATGGTCCAGCCGCTTACGCTGCATTTCAGTTATTCTAAGATGCTCCTTTAAAGCTTTTTTCAATTCGGGGTTGGTAGCTTTTGCAATCATTGCAGGCAAAGCTTCTATTATCTGGTCTTCTGCTGAAAACAGGTCGTGTAGTTCATGTGTAAGCAGGTCTTTAAGATCATTCAATTTGTCCATGACAGTATTTTATAGTTTCAATTAAAATGAAGTTAGCTGATTGTTACATCAATAAAAAAAGAAGTGCAATATGCTAATCCCAACCCCTAAAATTAAAAGGCTGTTTATTAAAAACAATCCAATTAATCCAACAGAGTAAAATTTACCCTGCTGATAATTTTTATTACCTATTTGTTTGGAGGATGCAGAAAGCCTTCTTGTTTGAGCAAGTTTCTTATTCGTTTTCTAAACGAGTATAACCTGCCCAAAATTCCACCTGACGCGATGGCTAAAGTAACTATGGTTAATGCCTGTCCATGAAACCAATGGCTAAAAATC
>JBBSJX010000359.1:0-4533 GCA_038256825.1 Chitinophagales bacterium | reverse complement strand
ATGAAAGAGCTTTACGCACAATTTAATGACTGGATACTTGTAATAGCTGCCTACAACTGTGGCCCGGGTCGTTTACGCCAGGCTATAAGGAAAAGTGGTAGCAAGGATTTTTGGACTTTACAACGTTATTTACCACTTGAAACCAGGAACCATGTTAAGAAATTTATTGGAACACACTATGTTTTTGAAGGAACAGGTGGCTTAACAACCATGACTGCTGCAGAAATGGACCAATACAATCTAACAGCTTCCTTGTTAAAATCGAAGGAAAACTTTGCTGCACAGGCAGAAAAAAATACTATGGCTGCTGAGATCAGGGGAAAGTATCAATCTGCAATTATTTCAAAAACAATAGGAATAGATCTGGCTACTTTTAAAAGCATGAATCCTGATTTTGATAGAAGCATTTTAAAAAACGGTACGTATACGCTACGTTTGCCCGTTAATAAAATGATGAAATTTGATAGCAGGAAGCACCAGATTTTAGAGAAATCGGTTGAGTACTTATTGAGCTCGTAAATTTTAAAGATTATTTAAAAAGCGCTGTGGATATTAATTCGCGGCGTTTTTTTTATAGAATGGCATATACTTCCAACTATTTTGGAATTGTAACAATATTATCAGGTAATACGCTGAAGCAAATTTTGCCGTACAAGTGTGCGACGCAACAATGCTCCATAGTAAAATAAATGCCTGGTCCATAACCCTGTTTTATAATGGATTAACTTATTGAGCCAACAATACTTTTTTAATGGCTGTGGCTTTTAACAAACATTCGTCGTACTCATGTTGGGGAATGCTGTTGTTGGTAATGCCTCCGCCAACCAGGTAAGATAAATAACCCGTTTGCTGATTGTATAGAATGCTGCGGATTACTACGTTAAAATCAAAGTTTTTTTGTGGGCTAATATAGCCAACCGCCCCGGAAAATATACCACGTTTGGCGTGTTCGTATTGCTCAATCAACTCCATAACACGCTTTTTAGGAGCCCCCGTCATAGAGCCCATAGGGAAAGTTGATGTCAGTATTTCTGAAAAAGAAGTGCCTTGTTTTAATTTACCCGTTACCGACGAAATCATTTGGTATACCTGTGGAAAAGTATAAATGCCAAATAGTTCCTCAACTTGCACCGAACCTTTTTCGCATATCCTGCTCAGGTCGTTGCGTACCAGGTCAACAACCATTACATTTTCGCTGCGATCTTTTTCACTTTCGAGCAATGACCTCCTGTTTTTTAAATCATCCTGTGGGTTATCGGGGCTTCTTTTCCAGGTGCCTTTTATTGGCTGTGACAAGAGGGTATTGCCCGTTTTTTTTAAATACCGCTCGGGGCTGGCACAAAGCAGGTATTTATTATCGAGCTTATAAAATGTTGAGAACGGATTGGGAGATATTTGGGTTAACTGTTTATAAACCTGCAATGGGTTAATGGAAGCATTTTCAGCATAAAACTCCTGGCAGAAATTGATTTCGTAGCAGTCGCCACGTTTTATGTGACCCAGTAAATGCTCAATAGTTTTTATATAGTCATTCCTGGTAATTCGGGATTTGAGTTGGAAGGACGATGTTTGATCCATTTGACTTACCGATGCCTGGAAAATATCATTTAATATTTGGTGCGGGTCATCGGTAATAACTCCGATAATAATGTCATCGCCCTGTAGCTGAACCACAACTTCAGGTATAAATAAAAAAACATCGGGGAAGCCAATAAAATCAGGATGACTGGAGGAGAGGTTTGGATCAAACTGGTTTTTAAGATCATAATTAAAATGACCGAAAATCCAGTCGCGTGCATTATTATGAAAACGATCCAGTGTTTTGGAAAAATCTGCTCCTTTTTCAAAGGTTGCTATTGCACCCACTCCTAGTAAGCATTCTATTGAATTATGAGCAGAATCATATGCATGGTTATCCATAAAACAACAAATGCTGAACTGGCTTGCCCAGTTCAACATTTGTTGTTTTGCAATATTAATATTCTTTACGGGGAATGAATGGTAAGTTCTTTTCACTTTAATGGATGATTAAAAATCATCGTCCTCATCATCGTAACCATTTGAAGAGGAACCACCGCCAAACAAGTCTTTAAATTCATCATCCATTTTAAAGTCGTCATCGTCGTCATCCTTCACACTTTTTTTACTACCAGGGGCTTTTTTTGCCCCGGTTGATTTTGGAATATCGAACTCATCAAAATCAGGATCCCAATCTTCACTTTCCTCGTCTTTTTTATTCCATTCATCTTTCTCCTCATCATCCGCTACATCGTCTTCATCGTCTTCAGCATCTTTACCTTTGATAGCTTTTGCATTCTTAGTGCCTGATGATTTTAAATCAAGATCTTCATCATCATCTTCTTCTTCTTCAGTTTTTTTTGATTTTGAAGAAACATTTTTTACAGCTTCGCCTGCTTGTAGTTTTACTTTTTTAGGAGCAGATTTAGACTCCTTATCAGATTTTAGTGCCATAGTGCCAATACATTTAAAACGTAAAATTTAAACGAGTTTTTTAATCAACCAAATTTTTCCTGGAAAGGATGTAAAAATTTAAATTTAGATAGTAAGGTTATAGTTGAAGTTCATTTCAATACCTGCTTAATAACTAAAAAGTTTACATTTTGTTTTACGAAACCTTTACAATTTGTTTACGTCCCGGGCCATTTGAGATATAACAAACAGGAGCCCCGATAAAATTATTTATATAATCCACATATTGGTTTATGGTAACCGGTAGGTTAGCTGCTTCTTTCACCTGGGTGGTATCAACATTCCATCCTTTAAACGACTTATATACAGGTTCAATTTTAACCTTCGACATTTGGTAAGGAACTTCTTTTTTCTCCACACCATCTACCAGGTAGCTCGTACACATTTTTAACTCATCAAACGAGTCCAATACATCAGCCTTTGTCATTACAACTTGTGTAACCCCGTTTATCATACAGGCAAATTGCAAACCAATTAAATCAATCCATCCACACCTGCGGGGCCTACCTGTGGTAGCGCCAAATTCCGAACCTATCCTTCTCAAATCATCGCCAGTTTCATCAAACAATTCGGTAGGAAACGGGCCACTGCCCACTCTTGTACAATAAGCCTTTGTTACGCCTATAACTTCCTTTATTTTTTGAGGGGCAACACCTAACCCTGTACAAACACCGGCAGAGATGGTGTTTGACGATGTAACATAAGGGAAGGTTCCAAAATCAATATCCAGCATGCTACCCTGTGCGCCTTCGGCAAGTATTTTTTTGCCTGCACTAATTTTGTGGTTAATAAAATATTCGCCATTAACAATGTTCAACGATTTTAAGAATTCCAATGCTTCAAAAAACTCGTCTTCCCAGGCTGAAATATCTTCGTTAAAATGAAAATTGTCTAAAAGTTTTTGGTGTTTTAAACGAAGCTTAATATAGTTTGAAATAAAACTCTTATCTAAAAGATCGCCCACCCTAATGGCATTGCGACCCGTTTTATCCATATAAGCAGGGCCAATTCCCTTAAGGGTTGAGCCTATTTTCTCAGATCCTTTTGCACTTTCTGATGCTTTATCCAAAGCCCGGTGTGTAGGCACAATAATGTTAGTACGTTCCGATATAAAAAGGTTCTTTTTTACATCAATACCAAACGATGCTACTAAATCACACTCCTTTTTTAATGTAACAGGATCAAGCACCACCCCACCGCCTACAAGGTTTAGGGTGTTCTGATGAAAAATTCCAGAAGGTATCTGGTGCAGTACAACTTTCTTGTCCTCAACATACAGCGTATGCCCGGCATTTGGGCCACCCTGAAAACGGGCCACCACATCGTATTGCGGCGCAAAATAATCTACAATTTTACCCTTTCCTTCATCACCCCATTGCAAGCCAAGTATTACGTCAACCATGAAATTATTAGTTTGTATTTGCCGCAAAAATAAAGGTTGACAATGAAACCAACGGCTATTTTTAAATTTCTTCTCCTAAACTGCATAAACATGGATCGTTTTTAAATAGCAGGCATTAGGAAGGCGCAGGTTATTTTTTTTATGTACCAGGCTTTTATCTATATACCCGGCTTTGGTGGCGTCGCACTCTTGTACTATAGCAATTTATTCAGCATGTTAAAACCAAATGCTTCTATCGGCTATAAATGTTTAACCCCCATTTTTATTGATGGATGCTACAAGATTTACGGTACAAGTATGCGAACCGCCGGTAGGCGTTCAGGCTGATACATTGTTGATTTATTAAACTAAAGACCGGAAACAAACAAAAAAATGCTTGGATAAAAATTATTTTATCAGGGTAATGTTGCCTTTCAGAGAAAAAATTTCATTGTTCTCGCACACACTATCCATTTTGTACACAGACACATCTGGTGAAAGTGTTACACCATTAAAAGTTCCGTTCCACCCGGCCTGGGCATCATTAATATTAAAATTGTTTCGCTGGTAAACCACGGCGCCCCACCGGTTAAAAATAGTCAGCAATTTTACTGATGCAATCCCTTTTCCACGGGGATAAAAAACATCGTTCATCCCGTCGT
>JBBSJX010000358.1:0-4543 GCA_038256825.1 Chitinophagales bacterium | reverse complement strand
TATACTGTTTTGATTTTAAAAAAGAGGCTACGGTTGGCTGATCCTTTTCAATAAGCGTTCTACTATATCCTCTTAAAACACCAACGGGTAACTGGCTACGAAAAGGATAACGACCGGTAAGCAAAGAATAACGACTGGGCGTACAAACTGAAGACGTAGTATGCGCATCAATAAAACGCATTCCCTGCTTTGCAAGCTTGTCAATATTGGGGGTATTTATTTTTGATTGGGGATTATAAATGGAAACATCGCCATAACCTAAATCGTCGGCCAGGATGTAAATAATATTGGGATGTTTAACTGCACTTTGACTGAAAACAGGATTACTTGAAAAGGCCATCAATAATAAACTTAGCTGGAGGAATTTAAACATCGTTTTCAAATTGATTTAGGTCTAATGATATAATGTGGTTAGTATGCTTCTATATTCGATAAAACAGGACAAGCTTTAGCTCCTGTAATATTCACCCTGAATTTACTTGTTTCAACAGGATTTATTTTTACAATTCTTTTATAACCAATGGTGGTTTCATCGGCTACTTTTTCCCATTGGTTATTGTTCCAAACTTCTATGTTGAACGATTTTACGCGTTGACCCAGTTTAATGTATTCCTGTAGTA
Organism: Chitinophagales bacterium; assembly: GCA_038256825.1. Classification (GTDB taxonomy): domain Bacteria; phylum Bacteroidota; class Bacteroidia; order Chitinophagales; family Chitinophagaceae; genus Segetibacter. The sequence goes on along the minus strand of JBBSJX010000358.1, from coordinate 3,923 downwards.
CGATATATTTAAGCGTTGCTTGTTTTGGTAAGTTGACTGTAAGCGATGCTGTTTTTACGGCATCATCTGTAGCCCAATAAGTATTTTTATTACCATCAGTTAAATTTTGTGGTGCAAACTTAGCCAGTTTCCCCCTGGAATTGGTAGCTGTAACTTTTGCTTTGGCAACATGGTTTACAGCAAATTCCTTGTCTAGTAATTCTTTAAATCCGTATAAAGCTTTCACATCATTTTCGTGAAACAAGCCGCGCCTGTCTGGAGGAATATTTAGCAGTAAAGTAGAACCTCGCCCAACCGAAGTAAGATAAATGTCCAGCAGTTTTTCAGGAGTTTTTACCTTGTCATCTTCGTTAGCATGATAAAACCATCCCGGCCTGACAGATACATCTACTTCGGCCGGCACCCATTGATTTCCATCGGGCGAACCGGTGTTTAACAAGCCTTCTATCCCCGCTTTACCTGCATATAAAGTATCGTTTGAAATTGTATTCCAGTTGGTTTTTCCAGCCAATCCCCGTTCATTTCCAACCCATCTTAAATCCGGCCCGCCGTCGCTAAAAAACAGCACTTTGGGTTGAATGCTTTTTACCTGTTGAAGGGTTTTAGGCCAATCATAATAGTTTTTCCCATCAATTTTTCGCTTTTCGTTTGCGCCTCCATAAAACCCATCACCTCCATTGGCGCCATCAAACCACATTTCAAACACAGGTCCGTAATTGGTAAACAATTCTTTTAACTGGTTTCGGTAGTAGGCAACATATTCAGGTTTACCATAATTGGCGTGGTTGCGATCCCAGGGTGAAAGGTAAACGCCAAATTGCAAACCATACTTACGGGCAGCATCACTCACTTCTTTTACCACATCTCCTTTGCCATTTTTATATGGACTATTCTTTACCGAATGCTCCGTGTATTTACTCGGCCACAAGCAAAAACCATCATGGTGTTTGGTGGTTAAAATCAATGTTTTAAAACCCGTTTCTTTTAAGGTTTTGGCCCATTGTTCTGTATTTAATCCGGAGGGATTAAAAATGGCAGGGCTTTCATCTCCATATCCCCACTCCTTGTCGGTAAAAGTGTTGGTGGTAAAATGCACAAAAGCATTCATCTCCATCTCGTGCCACTTTAATTGTTGCGCCGAAGGTATAGGCAATACCGGGGCGGGTGGTTGGGTATTTTTGTTTTGTGCAGAAATGCTGGTTGATGAAACAAAAAGGGCAAGCCCTACAACCAATAATTTTTGAATGTTCAACATAAGTCCTGAATTTTAAACCTTTTTTATGGTAAGTGAATAACAATTATGATGCGATTAATTGAATGTTATGATGGCAGAATCATTCTTTTTTAAAGCCAGCGAAACAAAACCATCCCGGGGTTTTAAGGTCACCATTTTATTAATTTTCGTAACCCGTAAACTGTTAACTCCTGGTGGTATTTTTAGTTTGTAATTATGATCGATAGTTGCCTTAAAAACCATTCGCTTCAGTTTTCCACCGGCCCATTGTGCATCCACAACGCCTCCATCTCTCACACACAAACCATTAAATGATCCATCTTTCCATTGGTCGGGTAGCGCCGGCAATAGTTCAACATAACCTGCCTGGCTTTGAATGAGCATTTCTGCTATTCCCGCAGCCCCGCCAAAGTTTCCATCAATCTGGTAAGGGGTATGCCCGCAAAATAAATTGATATAGGTTCCTCCCCCGTTCGACATGTTCATGCCCGCACCATAAATGGGTTTGAGTAAATTTTTCAAAAGCAATTGTGCACGGTTTCCGTCATGCAGGCGTGCCCAAAAATTAATTTTCCAGGCAAGCGACCAACCGGTTCCATCGTTGCCACGCACCTTTAAAGAGGCTTTTGCGGCATCTGCAAGTTTGGGCGTTGCGGTAGTTATTTCGTTACCGGGATATAGCCCCCAAAGATGGGAAACGTGCCGATGTTGTGGTTCTGCTTCCTGGTAATCCTGTAACCATTCTTGTAATCGTCCATCTTTACCTACCTGGTTTGGCGGTAATAATTTAATAGCTACTTCCAGTTTGTTTTTAAATTCCTGGTCAATCTTTAAAGTTTCACTTGCCTCAATGGTCGCGCCAAATAAAAAGCGGATAATCTGGTTATCAATTGTTGGCCCCTGAACAACGTTTGCATTTGCACCATTCGGCATTTTAAAGGCAATCTCAGGCGAGTTAGAAGGAGAAGTTACCAGCCAACCATGTTCTTTATCCTTGATCATTGAGCTTAAATAAAATTCAGCCGAGCCTTTTAATATTGGATATAGTTTTTCTAAATATTTTTTATTGCGTGTAAATTCATAATTCGTATACAACATCTGGCAAAGCCATGCTGAGCCTGTATTAAATGAGCCCCACGAGTAATCTTCGCCGGGTGAAGTGTATCCCCATATATTGGTAATTGTATGGGCCACCCAACCATCAGCATTATAATAAGCTTGTGCAGTTTGTTGCCCCGGATGTACCAGGCCTTGTACTAAATTAAAAAAAGGTTCGTTTAAGGGCGCAAGGTTGGCAACGTTTAATGGCCAGTGGTTCATTTGTATGTTGATGTTTAAATGGTAATCACCATTCCACGGCGTTTTAATAGTGTTTGCCCAAAGCCCTTGCAAGTTGGGTGGCAATAATCCCGGACGTGAACTACCAATCATCAGGTACCTGCCAAATTGAAAGTATAATGCGGCCAGCCCGTTATCGTCATTATCTTTTGCAAAGGCTACCAGGCGCTCATTAGTTGGCAGGCTGTCTTTTGCATTATTACCAATTTGCAAACCCGCTCTTTTATAAAGCGATTGGTATTTTTTTAAGTGATTGCTTTTTTGAAGATCGTATGATTTACCAATTGCTTGTTTTAAAATTTGTGCTGCCGAAGCATTGAAATCCTCATAGTTATAATCTGTTTTTGCCGAAATAAAAATAAGGGCACTGGTGGCATTTTTTAATTGTAGTTTATTATTAACCTGCTGTAATTGGCCGCCTTCATTTTTAACTGCAACCTTTACAACATATTTCATTCCCTTTCCATCCACCCCATTCTCTAACTGGCCATTCATTTCAAGTTGCCCATTAGTTACGGTTGTCTCAAATTTTTCGGGGCGGTCCAGTTTCATTAAAAAATTTATTTTACCGGCTTTCGAAGCAGTTAGCCTGATCACAATAACATCATCATCAAAACTGGTAAAGTATTCTCTTTTATAAGTGGTATTATCCACGTTAAAGGTGGTTGTTGATATGGCACTATCCAGCGATAGCCTTCGCTGATAATTTGCAAACTTTAATAACGAACTATCTTTTTCATATTGGTAATCCAGTTTTAAATTTCCCAAAACTTCAAACGAGCCGTATTGAACCTTAGTGCCATTGCCTTGGCCTGTACCCGGGCCTTCACTTTTAAAAAATTTGCTCATCACTTTTTGCGCTTCTATATTCTTATCCTCCTGCAACAAACGCTGTATTTCGGGCAGGTATTTATGAGCATCCTGCATGTCGGCATTTTGTTTGGAGCCCGACCAAAGTGTAATATCGTTTAGCACAATATTTTCCTTTAACACGCCCCCATCGGGCATGGCTCCTAACCTGCCATTACCCAACGGTACACAGGCTTCCCAATAAGTTGCAGGGGCTTTATACCAAATGCGTTGAGGCTGTTGGGCATGGGCATAACATACCAAAGTAAAAATGAAAAACAATAAATGTAAAAACTTTTTACACATTTCCTTTTGGTTCGTTTTCGTTAATGCTTGTGGTTTCAACTTCAGTAATTTTTTTTATGAACCTGGCATTATATAGTGTCTGCAAGAAAACATTGTATTTCTTACTGGCAAAGGGTTTGAGTAAAAAATTGGTAACTGAATATTTGTTCACGTGTGTTGATAACTCTGAATTAATACTTTTTTTTCTCCGAGATTC
>JBBSJX010000357.1:0-4548 GCA_038256825.1 Chitinophagales bacterium | reverse complement strand
CTTACCAATAAACCCGGTATAATATCCACTATTACGCATTAGTATTGGGTAAGTGTTGCTTAAAGCTTCCGGTGAAAAATTTGTAACAAAGTCGTTTATCTTATGCCTGTTAGCATATTGGCCTGTAAGTATGCTGGCCCTACTGATGCAACAAATAGGGGTAGTAACAAATGCATTATTAAACAAGGTTCCCTGTGCAGCAAGTTTATCTAGTTGCGGTGTTTGTATTATGGAATTGCCTTTGCAGCCTAATGAATTATACCGCATGTCGTCGGCCAGTAAAAAAATAATATTGGGCTTTTGTTGTGCTAAACAGGCATTCGTGAGTGTAAAGCCAAGAATTAATATTAATCCAAAAATTAAAATAGGGTTTCCTGATTTCATAGGTTCGCTGTTTAAATAAACTTTTCGCAATTTTTTATGTTGAATATTTACAGAATTTGCCTGCAATTAGGGAAGTTAAATAATTGTTGATATTAACTTACCTGTAATGTGCTGATAACCCTGCACCCTGCCTGTTTTATTTTACTTACATTAATTTCGCATGATGAAAAAATTGGTTGTCTTACTTGCATTTGTGTCATGTTGTTTATCGTGCGAAAAAACGATAGACCTTCAACCCAGTACACTGGAAGCAGTTTTAGTAGTGGATGGAATAATCGAAAGCGACCAACCTCCCTTTATTGTTTTATCTAAATCTTTAAATTACTTCAGCACCATTAGTCCTGCTATTTTAAACGCCTCGCAGGTACACCAGGCAAATGTGGTTTTAAGCGATGGCAATAAAAGCCATAAGTTAAAAGAATATACCATTGCTTTAGGAGGCGGTTATACTTTTAGTTACTATAGCACTGACAGTTCAAATCTTTCTTCAGCTCTCACCGGACAAACTGGCAAAACTTATAAATTAACTATTACGGTTGATGGTAAGGAATACCTGGCCGAAACCCTTATTCCTAAACTGGAGAAAAAAATAGATAGCCTCTGGTGGAAACCGGCCCCGGGAAATGCCGACAGCAACAAAGTAAGTGTTATGGCAAAAATTACCGATCCGCCGGGTTATGGCAATTATATCAGGTATTTTACCAGGATAAATAATGAAAACTTTTTGCCGGGGGCTAACTCAGCCTTCGACGACCAGGTGGTTGATGGAACCACTTATGAAGTACAGGTTGATAAAGGCATTAACCGAAACGATCCGCCTAAATTTGAAGATTATGGTTTTTTTACAAAAGGCGACACGATAACCATAAAGTTTTGTAACATCGATAAACATACGTATGACTTCTGGCGAACGTTGGAGTACAGTTATCAAAGTGTTGGCAATCCATTTTCAACCCCAACCACTGTTTTGGGTAACATAAGTAATGGCGGGTTAGGAGCTTTTAGCGGCTATGCCGTTCAGTTTAAATCGCTGGTGATACCTAAATAAAACCTGACAAAAAGGCCCGGAAAATAATTGGGAGAAGGATTTGTAATTAATCACACTTAGTTTTACCGGCTAACCCGCATGTAAAACAATAAAGAAAACAAATTTTAAAAAGAATTAGAATGGATAACCACGAAAAAGTTCATTGTTTAATAATAGGTTCAGGACCCGCAGGGTATACTGCGGCCATTTATGCAGCACGCGCTAATATGAAACCCATTTTGTACCAGGGTATACAGCCCGGCGGCCAGTTAACCATTACAACCGAAGTTGAAAACTACCCGGGGTATGCTGACGGAATCCAGGGCCCCGAAATGATGGTTGATTTTGAAAAACAGGCAGCCCGTATGGGAGCTGATATTCGTTATGGCCTGGCAACAAAGGTTGATTTTTTAGAGCAGCCATATAAAGTTTGGATTGATGAAGACAAATTAATACTGGCCGACTCTGTTATCATTAGTACTGGCGCTTCGGCTAAATGGTTGGGTCTGCCAAGTGAACAGCGCCTAAATGGCTACGGTGTAAGTGCATGTGCCGTTTGCGATGGGTTCTTTTTTAAAGGTAAGGAAGTGGCTATTGTTGGTGCCGGCGATACGGCCGCTGAAGAAGCTTTGTACCTCTCTAAAATGTGCAGTAAAGTACATATGTTCATTCGTAAAGATGCGATGCGGGCTTCAAAAATTATGCAGGATAGGGTGATTAAAGCAGCAAATATTGAAATACACTGGAACACCGAAACCGAAGAAGTACTAGGGGAAAAAAAGGTGGAAGCAGTTAGGATTCGCAATAACAAAACCAACGAGGTTACCGATTTAGCAGTAAGCGCATTTTTTGTTGCTATTGGTCACACACCCAATAGCGAAATTTTTAAAGGTTGGGTCGACATGGATGCCGAAGGATACATCTGTACCATTCCCGGATCCAGTAAAACCAATTTGGAGGGGATTTTTGCTTCGGGCGATGTACAGGACAAAATTTACCGCCAGGCAGTTACCGCTGCCGGAAGCGGTTGCATGGCAGCGCTTGACGCCGAACGCTATTTAAGTGTGAAAGAGATTATTTAAAAATTGCTGAATAGAAAAACAATAGTACAAGTAAGTGAACCGCCGGAAGTCGGTCAGGCTAAAACGATGTTGATTAAATAACTCCTGCCGGTTTCCAAAATATTTTTTATGGACCCGGCAGCAAAACACCCAGCAGCATCGTTGCGTCGCACACTTGTACTAATACTTCTTTATTGGGCCAACCAGGTATTTTATTTCTTCTTATCTTGATTTTCCTATAAGCCTTTACTATGATGACGATCTCTCTGCAGCAATTACGGTTTCATGCCTTTCATGGCATTTATGCAGAGGAAAAAGTTTTAGGCGGTGAGTTTATTGTGGATTTATCCGTTCAATATACCCCGGCTACTTTACCGGTAACCGATTTAAGCGAGACCGTTAACTACGCCGTTTTGTATGAGTTGGTTAAAAAGGAAATGGAGCAACCGTGCCCTATTTTAGAAACTTTTGTTACAAAACTTGCCGGCGATATTCTGGCACAGTTTTCCATTGTGGAAGGGGTTGAAATTTCAATCGTCAAATTGCGTCCGCCGGTTATTAGTTTCGAAGGATCGGTAGGGGTGAGTTTTAAATTAAACAGGTAATAATAATGAAGAGGTTGTTTGTTTTATTAATGGCTTTAATTGTAACCCTGGGTGTTAATGCACAGGAAGTAAATATCCTGTTAAAGGAAGCCCTGAATTTTGAACGTACCCAAAAGGAAAATGAAGCCCTTGCAAAATATAATGAGGTATTAAAGGCTGATAAAAATAACCTTAAGGCACTTGTTCGCAGCTCCGAGTTAAGTAGTGGTATGGGCTCCAGGCAAAAAGATAAAAAAGCAAAGGAGGCGTTTTATACCAATGCTAAAAACTTTGCCGATGCCGCTTTACTAATCGATTCAAATAATGCGGATGCAAACTATGTGCGGGCAGTTGCCGCCGGAAAGCTTACCGAGCTGGATACCGATAATAAAACTATTGTTGCCAATGTTCGCGACATAAAACTGTATGCTGATAAAACGTTGGCCCTAAATCCAAACCATGCCAGGGCAAACTATGTTTTAGGTAAATGGTATTTTGAAATGGTTGACCTGGCCTGGGCAAAGCGTGCAGCCGTTAAATTGTTTTATGGTGGGTTACCCGATGCATCTATTGAAAAAGCTATAAACTATATGGAAAAATCACGCCAATTAGATCAATATTTTGTTTTAAACTCCCTGGATTTAGCCAAGGCTTATAAGTACGATAATAAACCCGCCAGAGCAATTGAAGTACTTAATAAACTGGTAAAATTACCCATTCGCACTGCCGACGATAGTGCTTTAAAAGATGAAGGCAGAACATTGCTGAGCCAGATGCAATAAAATTGCTAAACGCTAAACGCTGATTGCTAAACGCTATACGCCTTTGTATACATATTTAGTTATCCTGTTGTGAATTATAAATCATATCTCTTTTTTAAATTTCAGGTTATCTATCTGCGGTTAATTGTGGTTGCGTTGGGGCTGGCATTGTATTTTAGTAACTTAAAAAAAACTTAGTCATCCTAATTAAATCATTATTATGAGTATGGATAATCCATTTAAGCCAAAACAGCAAGGAACCTCTGCATTAACCATCATGCACGATTTTGTAAACCTAATAGATAGTAGTGCGCCAAGAATGGATGAAATAGGGAAACAAGCCATTGCCCGGTTAGCATCAAAGGTTGATTTGAATGTACCTGATAACGACCAGCAACAGGTTATAACAAAGGCAAGTGATTGGATTACTAACAGCCTTGTAGGTTTGGTAAATGGTAGTGAAGACAATGTTTATTTACGTGGCGCCGCTTTAGGGCTCACGGCTGGTGTTGGGGCCGTTTTATTGCCTGCAGGTATGGGTGCACAAGCTTATGGCGCTGCTCATTCAAACAAGAAAAAATTATTTACAATTGGGTTATACGTGGTGGGAGGAATAATTGCAGCCCTGGTTAGTAAGAAAATGCAGGAAGGAAATAATTATTATTGAGTGAAAATTTTTTACGGAAAACCAGGTAATAAAAAAAATCCACCTTTAATGGGTGGATTTTATT
>JBBSJX010000356.1:0-4549 GCA_038256825.1 Chitinophagales bacterium | reverse complement strand
TTTCTAATTTTATTTTGGCCTCGGCAACCATGGGCGGTTGTACCAGGGTTGCAGGTTGCATGGTAAAGCCCGCCTTTATAAACTCGTTTACTTCTTTATCGTATTCGCAACTTGCCAGGCTGGTTTGCTGCACCATGTCGTAATCCACCAGGTTAATTACTACCTCTGGAACTTCTAATACATTTTGCAAAGTATGTTTAGTGGTATTATCTCTTACACGGCGCGATGGGCTAAAGATGACCACCGCAGGATCAGTTGAAAAAAGGTTGAAAAAACTAAATGGGCTAAGGTTAACATTACCATTTAAATCGATGGTGCTGGCAAAGCAGATGGGTCGAGGGGCAATGGCATATTGTAACCATTGCTGTCGTTCGGCCGGACCAAGCTGTTCAATATCGACTGTTTTCATAAAACGAAGCTCAGCAAAATTGTTGAAAGCAATAAATGCAGGGCAGGTGCTTTATCCAGTTTATAAAAGTTTAATGTTGGGTTGAACATCTTCTTTCCAAATTTTAATAATATGGCTTCCATCATTATCTTCATAATAATTATTGCCATATGCCTACCCTAACTCCGCCTGTAGAAGAAATTCCAATTATTGCCTCGCCTGTATCAGATACTTTACTGCCCAAAGCCAAACGTGTTGCATCGGTAGATGTTTACCGTGGTTTTGTAATGCTGTTAATGATGGCAGAAGTACTGCAGTTTGAAAAGGTTTCCAAAGCAGTTCCTTCCAGTGATTTCTGGCGGTTTATGGCTTTCAACCAAAGTCATGTGCCCTGGGTTGGATGCTCGCTGCACGATTTAATTCAACCATCGTTTTCTTTTTTGGTAGGTGTTGCAGTTCCCTATTCAATCGCCGGCCGGCTTGCCAAAGGTGCCCAATTCAGTCACTTACTCAGGCATACCATTGTACGTTCGCTGATATTGATATTATTGGGGATTTTTTTAAGGTCTATGCACGCAACCCAAACCAATTTTACTTTTGAAGACACCTTAACACAAATAGGCCTTGGTTATACTTTTCTTTTTCTGTTAGGCTTTGCATCAGCCAGAGCACAGGTAATTTGGCTGGCAATTATTTTAATTGGTTATTGGACAGCTTTTGCATTTTACCCGTTACCGGGGGCAGGTTTTGATTATGCTGCTGCGGCTGTACCGCCCAATTGGGAAAACAACCTTCAAGGCTTTGCTGCACACTGGAACAAAAACACCAATTTGGCAATGGGATTTGACCAATGGTTTTTAAACCTTTTTCCAAGAGAAAAACCATTTGTGGTGAATAGAGGAGGATATACTACGCTAAGTTTTATTCCAACCCTGGGTACGATGTTATTGGGTTTAATGGCGGGTAATACCTTGCGTAAATTTTCGGATAATAAGGACAAACTAAAACGTTTGATAGTTCCGGGTGTCATATTAATTGTTGCCTCGCTGCTTATTCATGTTTTGGGCATTAACCCCATAGTTAAAAGAATATGGACCCCCAACTGGGTTTTATTTAGCGGCGGATGTTGTTTTTTGCTACTTGCATTATTTTACGCAATTATTGATTTTTATAACCTAAGAAAATGGAGCTTCCCTTTAATGGTAATTGGTGTAAACTCCATTGCTGCTTATGTTTTTGCTCATACAATCGATTCGTTTATTGCCAGTTCATTGTCTATTCATTTAGGAAATCAATACAACCAGTTTTTAGGCGTTTCGTATTCAACCCTTATAAGTGGAACATTCATTTTATTTTTTGAAATATTAATACTGTGGTGGATGTACCGGAAAAAAATATTTATAAAGATTTAATCTGATCGGTATTAAAAAAATCATTTTTGCGGCGCATTGAACTGAATGTACAAGTGAGTGAACCGCCGGTAGTCGGTCAGGCTACAACGATGATGACATGAAAAACAAAAGCCTGGTAACAAAAAATACATTTTACATGATCAATTCGTTTTTCAAATTATTATTCCTTTGCTGTATTGTGTTACTGTTTGGATGTTCGGCCTCAAGGCCTTTAATTAATGATGTGGCTTTACCTGCAAAACCCGCTGTTGAAAGAGAATTCAGGGCAGCATGGGTGGCTACCGTTTCTAACATTAACTGGCCAAGCAAGCCGGGGTTAACCACTCAACAGCAGCAGACGGAAGCAATACAACTACTCGATTTTTTAAAAGAGCATCAATTCAATGCAGTAATATTCCAGGTTCGTCCACAGGCGGATGCATTGTATAATAGCGCCATTGAACCATGGTCGTATTTTTTAACGGGCAAACAAGGGCAGGCACCCAACCCCTATTATGACCCCTTAGCATTTTGGATTGATGCAGCACACGACAGGGGGCTGGAGCTTCATGTTTGGCTAAATCCTTACCGGGCACATCATAAAGACGGAAAAGAAATCAGTGAGCAATCCATTATAAAAACCAATCCCTATTTGGTAATGTATTTAAAAGAGGGATATTACTGGATGGACCCTTCACAAAAAGCTACACAGGATCGCACAACCAACGTGGTAATGGATATTGTTAAGCGCTACGATATTGATGGGGTTCATTTCGACGACTATTTTTATCCTTACCCGTCGTACAACCTGGGCGAAGATTTTCCGGATAGTATTAGTTGGAATGCCTACCAAAAAAGTGGAGGTACTTTAACCAGGGGTGATTGGCGCCGCCAATCAGTAAACACCTTAATTGAAAGAGTTTATAAAGAGATTAAGAAAGATAAACCCTATGTAAAATTTGGTTTAAGTCCTTTTGGAATATGGCAGCCGGGAAACCCTGCATCTATCGAAGGGTTTGACCAGCACAACCAGTTGTATGCTGATGCAAAGCTCTGGCTGAATAAAGGATGGGTTGATTATTTTGCCCCACAGTTGTACTGGCCTATAAATAAAATTCCACAAAGCTTTCCTGTATTATTAGGATGGTGGCAAAAAGAAAATACCCTGCAGCGGCATTTATGGCCGGGTATTAATGTGGGCAGAGACACTGGTTACAAAACCGTAAACGAGACCATAAACCAAATCATGGTATCAAGGGGCATGTTACCCGTAAGCAATGGCGTTATACATTGGAGCATTTCGTCGGTTATGAAAAATTCAGTCCTGGCAAAAACTTTAAATGAAGGGGTTTATAAAAAACAAGCATTGGTTCCCGTATCGCCGTGGTTAAATAATACATCACCCGGCAAACCTGTTGTTAATTATACTATTTCGGGGAACAATGTGATGGTATCATGGTCACCTGCCAATAGTATTGATGCTTTTGAATACGTGGTGTATTTTAAATATGGAGCCAGCTGGGATTACAAAATAGCCACGCGCCAACAACGCACATTAGTTTTAAAAAATACAATGGGCAATAACAAATTAATGGGTATAGGCGTAACAACTGTTGACAGAACGGGAAATGAAAGTGCTTTTACCTATGTTGAATTAATTAATTAGCCTTTTTCCATTTTTTAACCAGGTAATAAACAAGGTACAGGCCAACTAAAAACAGGATGAGCTTACCCTGCCAGCCAAAGCGGGTAACTTCGTAGGCTGCATACGCCTCAAGCAGCAACGCTGGAATTTTACCAAGCGAACTGGCGATGAAAAATGTGCCGTAACCCACACTGCCCATCGCTGCCGTAAACGTTATAATGCCCGATGGTATAAATGGAATAAGCCGAAGTGATAAGATACCTAAAAATGCCTCTCTGCCCGTTGTGTTCAGCAGTTTGTTTACCGATTTATATTTTTGAACCTGGCTTTTAATGTTTTTTTTCAATCCAACCCGGTACAAAACAAAAGCGATAAAAGCCCCTATGGCTTCACCGGCAAACGAAATATAAGTGCCTTGCCAAAAACCAAAAAAAAGTACGTTGGCCGCGGTAAGAAAAACACTGGGTATTACCCCTAAAATTGAAATGATTATGTTTAGGCCAAGGCTAAGCAGAAACGCATACCGGGGATAATTATTAAATAAATCGATAACTTCTTGCTTCACGTAGTAAATATAATGTTGAGGGAACAAATTAAAAGTGAAATACCCGGTTTCGATATACCCCTTTACTTCAAAATGCCTGCAATATATTTATTTAATTATTTGGATGCCGGCTTCTGTAATCTTAAGCAGCCCCGGTTGTTACGGATTTGCTGCTTCGACGCGCAAATCCCTCACTTATACCATATCTTTTTATGGCAGCAGCTTTTGTTACGTTGAACCTATTTAAATAAAACGCCTGATTCTAAAACAAGCTGATCTTTTGCCGACACTCCATCCTGAACAGTCAACTATTTTCAATAGGATTTCGACCTTTCAACGGCAAATCACGGTCAGCATGGAACCGCACCTTGTATGTTTGAATAATTTGGTTTAAGTATCTTCACGCTGAAACAATTGGACCCATCATTTTTTATTTATCGCAAAGCACTACTAAGATTTTGAAGAGGATTTAAGCTATGATTATTGATACCGCATACTACGAACGCTGCATTAAAACGCTGGAAAAAGCTCATGCATTATTATTACAATCAAATCCTGAAAATATTGATTATGATATGTAT
>JBBSJX010000355.1:0-4553 GCA_038256825.1 Chitinophagales bacterium | reverse complement strand
GCAGTACGCCAAAAGCTTTATACGAATTATTGGCGGCAAATTACCAAGATGCTATTAACTGGAATAAGGTGCATGTGTTTTTTGATGATGAGCGTTATGTTCCTTTTGATGACGAGCGAAACAATGCCCGCATGGCCCACGAAAGTTTGTTAAATAAAGTGGCAATTCCGCCATCGCAGGTACACAACATGTTAACCGATGTGCCGGTAGAAAAATCAGCCGAAGCATACGAAAAAATACTGCATCAATATTTTGATGGCCAATCGCACACATTTAACCTGGTGTTGCTGGGCATGGGCAACGATGGTCACACGCTTTCGTTGTTTCCCGGAACCGCCGTTGTAAACGAAAATAAAAAATGGGTAAGTGCGGTTTTATTGGATGCCGTCGGCAATTACAGGATCACCCTCACTGCGCCTGTGGTAAACTTAGCATTAAAAGTGGTTTTTTTGGTTGCGGGTGCCGGTAAAGCCACCACACTCAATAAAGTTTTAAATGGCCCATACCAACCAAACACCTTTCCTTCCCAATTAATAAAACCCGCCAGCAATAACCTTTACTGGTTTTTCGATCGGGAGGCAGGTTCGCAATTGGATGGTTAATATATTTATGCACGGCAACCAGTAAAAATATTTATTTGGTTACCGGCATTTGTATTTCTTATCAGCATCGTTGTGTCACTCACTTATACTGCATAACCATTTGCAGCATTCATCACACAATTTATTTTTCACTACTCTCTTATTGCTTTCAGCCAATCCTTAATGCCGCGGTAAATCTTTTTAGCTACCGCTTTTTGAAACCGGGGATCTAATATTTTAACTTCATCTTCCTCGTTACTTAAAAAAGCAACTTCAACCAAAGCCGATGGAAATTCGGTAGGTTGGTTTAGCGCAAAATTAAAATTGCCTACTATCCCAAACTCATTTAGGTTAAGCTCAAGCAGGCGGTTTAAAATGGCTGCATTTAAGGGTTTAAATCCAATGTGTTTATAGTAAGTGCTAACTCCTTTTACTTCGGGGTTTGAGGATGAATTCAGGTGAAGGCTGATGAGCACCTGGGGCATTTCTTGCTTCAGCAATAATACCCGGTCAATATTTAAAAAATCCGAATCATTCTGCCTGGTAGTAATTACATTGGCACCTTTACGCTTAAGGTATTTTTTTAGTTCCTCAGCAAAGCGGAATGTGTAATCCTTTTCAAACGTTTTACTTTTTACTCCTACAGCTCCAGTATTAGCGCCGCCATGCCCGGCATCAATGGCAATCTTCATTTTTTTAACCCTTAAAGCCTGTGGTTGCCGTCTAACCCGTACAACCAGGTTTTTTTGCTGGTAGTAAATTGAGTAGCCCCAATGGTTTTTGTTTTTCAATTCTATGGTAATGCTAACCACATCATCTTCTTTCTGGCTAAAATAAATTTCCTTAATTTCTTTGGCACTCTTTAACTGCGTAATCCAATTGGTATTGCTTTGCACGCCATACAATTCAACCATAATGCGTGCAGGGTTTATTTCCATCCACGATTTATATGGAAGTTTCTCATCCATATTTATAGTTACATAATCATAAACCTCATCGCCTTTTACACTCCACGAATTGGTTAAATAAAATGGTTTTAACTGGGTTGTATCAGGTTTTAAATTTTCTTTATTAATGTAGGCAGTATGTTCATTTGAAAGGCGTAAGCGAAACATATCTTTGGTTGAGTCGATCACTTTTACCAATACATTCGTATCAATATAGCCCAATTTTGCACCGCCCAGCCTGTCTTGCCCCAGGCCATATGCCAGCATGGGTAGCTTACCTGTAGTTCGGGCAGTTATATAATTTACCTGCGCTTGCAGCGCCGTGGCACTGACGGTAAAAAATAAAAAAGCCGCAATTATTTTCCGCATTTGGTGAAGATAGAAGTTTTGTTTACAGGGTTCCACCGCGTAACAGGTCAATTGTTTAAATTTTACTGAATTTAAAATTTGGAGGTTTACAGGTGAATTTAATAACAGGAATTATTTACAAGGTATTTGCGTTTAAGGTTCACAAATCACACTTCGATAACCATAAAAATATAGATGCCAGTTGAACAAAATGTACAAGTGAGTGACACAACGATGTTGCTATGAAAACCGAAAGCTTGTAAAAAAATAAGATAACGGAATTTTTACCTGATTATGCTGTGTAGATGTTATTCCCCAAATTTGAAAGGTTAGCAGGAGGATTGGATTGTAAACCTGTTATTAATCAGTACTTTGTACGGCAAGGCTTTTGACTGTTTAAGTAGGCTTCTTAATCGCTAAAACTAAAAGCAAGTGAATTTTATGCAACCTGTTAAAACCCATTTTATTTTAATTATTATTCTGGGATTACTGTTTTCTATAGGGTGTGCAACTAAAAAAAGTAAAATCGATTATCCTACTCCTCCTGGTTATAATTTCTCGGCACCCATCATTATTAAACTAAAAAGTGAGTTGGATGAAATTTCGGGCCTTTTCTATTATCCAAAAGATACCAGTGTTTTTGCGATAATTGATGAGGCTGGTTACCTGTATAAAATTTTTCTGCGTAAGAACATTGAGATTGAAAAGTGGAAATTTTCGAAGAAGGCTGACTACGAAGATGTGCAATTAGTGGACAGCACTTTTTATGCATTAAATAGCAACGGCTCTATTACCAGCTTCAATTTTTTACATGCAGATTCAGTTGAAGCGGAAGTGGAAAAGGGCCCGTTTGAAGGAAAAAATGAATTTGAAATTTTATATTACGATGATGTAAAAACTCAATTAGTGCTTTTGTGTAAAGATTGCAAGGTTGACAAAAAAAATTCGCTAACCGCTTTTGCTTTTAATCCTAAAACAAAACGCTTTCATAAATCGCCAACGTATATACTGGATGTGGAAAAGATTGCCGGTAAACTTGGTTTGGATAAAATGAAACTGAAGCCATCGGCTGCCGCAATCAATCCGGTAACAAAAGAATTATTCATTGTATCGGCTATAAATAAAGCTTTGATAATTGCAGATAGAAACGGGGTGGTAAAAGAGGCTTATCCGCTGGATCCTATACTTTTCAAACAACCTGAGGGGTTAACTTTTACTCCAACAGGGGATTTGTTGATATCGAACGAAGCTGCTGAAGCAGGATCGCCCAACATACTGATATTTAAATATAAAGAACCGATTGATGAAAAAAATTAGTGCTGTTGTGCTTTTTGTTATGTTCCGATTGTTAAGTTTTGGCCAGGCGGCCGACGACACTTTACAGGCAAGAGTTATTTTGATTGGTGATGCCGGCCAGTTTACCAGCGATGGCAGACACCCGGTGGTTGCAGCTATAAAAAATAATATGAAGCTTGATAAAAAAACAACTATTGTTTATTTAGGAGACAACCTGTATCGTGCGGGTTTACCTGATGTACAAGCCAATACTTACAGCCAGGCCAGGGCCGTTTTAGATACCCAGGTAAATGTAGCCAGGGGAACAGATGCCCAGGTTTATTTTATACCGGGCAACCACGATTGGGATGAGTATGGTTCAGGGGGCTGGGATGCGGTGCGCAGGCAGCAGTATTATATAAATTTATTAGGCGATAAAAACGTTCACTTTTACCCCGAAGACGGGTGCCCGGGGCCGGTGCTTAGAAATTTATCGGCCGATGTTGTACTGATAATGATGGATAGCCAATGGTGGTTACACGAATACGACAAACCAGGCATTGAAAGTGACTGCCCTTATAAAACCAAGCTGGAAGTTTTAAACGAATTGGAGGACATGCTTGCCCGCAATTCAAAAAAGCTGGTAATACTTGCCATGCACCATCCATTTAAAAGTAATGGTATTCATGGAGGTTACTTCCCTCTTAAGACTTATTTCTTTCCTTTAACCGACCTAAAGAAAAATCTTTATATACCCTTGCCAGGTATTGGGCTCATCTACCCAATTGCAAGGGGCGTATTTGGAACACCGCAGGATCTGAAGCATCCCAATTATGAAAACATGATTAACGAAGTGCAGGATGTTGTTCGATCGCACCCCAACACCATTTTTGTTGCAGGGCACGAACACAACCAGCAACTAATTAAAGACAGCGGTTATTATTATATTGTTTCGGGTGCAGGTGCAAAAGAAAGCAGGGTCTCTCAACCTAAAAACTCCCTCTTTGCATCCGACACTACCGGGTTTGCAGTTTTAGAAATATCGAAAAACAAAAATGTAAAGGCTGCATTTTATAATGTGCAGGAAGAAAAAGTAAAGCGGGGATATTATAATGACATCATGAATTTTTCTGACCTGGGCGAGGCAAGTAAAGAAGATACTTTAAGGATCGTTTACATTCCCTATAATGCTGACAGTATAACCATTGCCGCCAATCCCAATTATGCTAAAGCTTCGGGATTTAAACAATTTTTAAATGGTAAAAATTACCGCGAAGAATGGGCCACACCGGTAAAAATGAAAATATTTTACCTGAAGAAAATGGGTATGACCATTGAAAGTTTGGGAGGCGGCAAACAAACCCGAACCCTAACCTTAAAAGATAAAAATAACAAGAGATGG
>JBBSJX010000354.1:0-4555 GCA_038256825.1 Chitinophagales bacterium | reverse complement strand
ATTCAGGTTTGTAGAGACTGAAAATAAAATTGACTATCATTCCTCCGGCTTCAATGCATAAGCCAACAAATATGACCCAGGCAACAATTTTTATGCCCGTAAATACGAGGTTGTTTGTTTTTGACATAATTTTTAAAAGTTTAATTATGTCTCAAACTTAATAAATATATATTGATAAACAATAAAAATATATTTTTAATCAAAAATTATTTCTATCGCTGTCCCTAAGTTAGAAGTGTGTAATTGAACTTATTGTTTATTTGTGTAGTCCATTACAATGACAGCTAACATGACTATCTGTTTAAGCCACTTTAAAAAAATTTCTGTAAATCAATGGTATTGGCCTATTTTACTTTCAAACATTTTAATATGGAACAGCATTCTTATTTGGGTAGCGAAACCCAACCTGAAATGGTACCAACCAGCGACGAGAAAAACCTGGCGCTTTTATCACATATACTCACTTTTTTAGCTCCAATTTTAGCTCCCCTTATTATTTACTTAATAAAGAAAGACGAGTCGCCTTTTATAGCTGCACATGCAAGAGAGTCGCTTAACTTTCAAATCACTTTATTCATTGTTTGTTTTTTATTGGTGATAACCATAATAGGCATTTTGCTGGTTTGGATTATTGCCATTGCAGCGGTAGTGTTGGTAATTATTGCCACCATTAGGGCAAGCGAAGGAAAATTATATAAGTATCCTTTAACCTGGCGGTTAATAAGTTAAATACTTTAAATTAATTGGTGTCGGCCATAATGCGGGCCGTAACCAGCAATTGGCCTAAGTGGCGCATGGTATGTTCTGCTGCATGAATATATAAACCTATTACAGTGGTAGGCAATTGTGCCCTTCCAACCGTTCTAAATTGATGCAGGTCATCTTTGTCTTCATGTCTTAAAACTTCTATTGCTTTGTCAACCTGTTTGCTAAAAGCATTTACCAACGTCGGTAATTCAATAGTTTCATCAGGTTGCCCTTCCTTTTTTAAATACTCAAACTGGTTATTGTTTAAAAGTTCGCCCTTAGCATAAGTAAACAAACGATCTAATACACCCACCATATGTTGCAGGTGAAAGCCAACTGATGCAACACCGGCCGGTTTTTCCCACAATTTATCCTGGTTAAAATGGTTCATTAACTCAGTAACTTCTTCGCGTGCCTGTAGCAGCGCATGTGCTACGGGTTGAAGTGAAGGGGTAATGGTCCGCGAAGCCAGACTTCCTGCTTGTTTGGTGTTGTCATTGCTTAATTGGTTTAGTAAAACAATCAACTGTTTTAAAGTTAGGGCTTAAAAAACTAAAAGTTCATTCCGCAAATCCTGAAGTATAATAACGAAAAAATTAGATTGTTGCTGTTTCATATATAATAAAAAGATGAACGGATTGCGACGCAACAATGAATACCATGAAAAACTATAGCTGGTACCAAAATAAACTAAATGAATTACGAGTTTATAAAAAATAAAAAAGCCCCTCAAAAAAGAGAGGCTCTATAAAAAGGGGCAAATTTTTATAAACTAAAGTTGTAAGCTAAACGTACACCTACATGGTTAAGGTTGCTGTTTTTGCGGCTAAGGCCTTCGTAACGGGTTGAAATATCAATGGTTGGGCTTAGCATATAACCCAGGTTGTAGGCATAAGTAAATCCGCCGCTGGCCGATGTATTATCGCTTTTGGTATTGATGGAAGTATAACCCAATTGAGGTTCCATATAAACATTTTTTGAAACCATATATTTTAATCCTGCCTTTATTGGAATAAAGTTTAATGCCGGCCTTTTAATAATGGTGCCGTTTGTAAGTGTATTTTCATCGCCGCTAAAAGCAATGTATCCACCTGAAACAGTAAATGCGCCCCCTTCAAATATGGGAAATGCTAATTTTGCGCTACCGCCTACTCCCAGTTTTTGGGTATTGTTTAAATCGCCCACAGGAATGCCTAATTCGGCACCTATGCTTAATGAAGGCTTTTGAGCAATGGCCTGGCTACAGATGAATGATGCAATAGCCACGAGGCTAACAACAATTTTGTTTTTCATTTTTAAATTTATTAAGGTTAACAAAAAGAGTGCAACTCCTTTATTTTCTTGTTGCACCCGTTATATTCTGGCCTAAAAGCAAAAACCCCGCCAATTGGCGGGGTGAGGTATTTTAATATCTTAACAATAAATTAGAAACCTTTTGTAGCAACACCATCTTCAATGGCTTGCAATGCTTTTGCTTCACTCATAATGGCAGCCATTTTATTGCCTTTACCATCATGTCCGCCAGCCATGTATCCGCCTTTAGCTGTTTTGGTAACAACAGCGTCGTGCATTGGAACATTTTTTTCTTTAGTTTTTAAGCAATAAGCTTTGATCATTTTTGAAGTATCCATTGTGTAAAGTTTTTAAAAATTATTAAATACAAAACCGGAAATGCGGCACAAACTACAATTTTTTTAAGTAACTGCTTATTTGTGAACTTTTTGATACCAGTAATGTACGTTAAAACAAATTACTTAAGAAGCTTTAATGCATTACAGGTTTCAAAATATTGGTTTAAACCAGGTGCTACATTAAACGTCAATTTTTGCGTAACGTGCATGGCTTTCAATAAAAGCCCTGCGTGGCGGAACATCATCGCCCATTAGCATGCTAAAAATCTGGTCGGCTGTAGCCATACTTTCAATGGTTACCCTTTTAAGCGTTCTGCGCGATGGGTCCATGGTAGTTTCCCAAAGCTGCTCGCTGTTCATCTCTCCCAAACCTTTATAACGTTGAATAGTTACGCTGGCATCATTTCCACCACCTAGTTTTTCAACCCACATTCTTCGCTGCTCTTCGCTATAAGCGTATTCCTGCTCCTTGCCTTTTTTTACCAAAAAAAGTGGTGGCTGGGCTATATAAACATAACCTGCTTCAACCAGTTCCTTCATATACCTGAAAATAAAGGTTAGTATCAGGGTGGCAATGTGGCTACCATCCACATCGGCATCCGTCATAATTATAAGTTTGTGATACCGGAGTTTTGTAAGATTGAGCTGCTTTGGATCATCTGGTGTTCCAACGGTTACTCCTAAGGCAGTGTACATGTTGCGGATCTCCTCGTTTTCGTAGATCTTATGCTCCATAGCCTTTTCAACATTTAGTATTTTACCACGCAAGGGTAAAATAGCCTGGTAGCTTCTTTCGCGGCCTTGTTTTGCAGTACCACCAGCCGAGTCTCCCTCCACCAAGTATAGCTCGGTTTTGGTAGGATCCCTCTCGGAACAATCAGCTAGTTTTCCGGGTAATCCACCACCGCTTAAAACTGTTTTACGCTGCACCATTTCGCGGGCTTTTTTTGCCGCTACCCTGGCCTGTGCTGCCAATATAATTTTTGAAATTACATTTTTTGCTTCCCTCGGATTTTCTTCAAGAAAAATTTCAAGGGCACGGGCAACAGTGGTTTGTACAATACCACTTACCTCGTTATTACCCAGTTTGGTTTTGGTTTGTCCTTCAAATTGTGGCTCGGGAACCTTTACCGATATAATTGCGCTTAAGCCTTCTCTAAAATCGTCACCTTCCACTACAACTTTGGCTCTTTCAAACAAACCGTTTTTATCGCCATAGGTTTTAAACACGCGGGTCAACGCCTGCCTGAAACCCGTAACGTGGGTACCGCCTTCAATGGTGTTGATATTGTTTACATAAGAGAAAATGTGCTCTTTAAAATCGCTGTTATAGGTCATTGCAACTTCAACAGCAACATTGCTTTCTTCGTCGTGGCCTTCAACAAATAATGTTGCAGGAATTAGTGGAGTACGGTGTGCATTTTTGTCAAGCATTTCAACAAACTCAACAATCCCGCCTTCACTGTAAAAATTCTTGGTATAAGGTTTTCCATCCTCGTCCTTATCGCGCAGGTCGGTAATGTTAATGCTGATTTTACGGTTCAGGTAACTTAACTCGCGTAAACGGCCTTCTAATATTTCTTTATTATATTCCGATACAATAAAAATGCTGTAGTCGGGCCAAAAACGTACAGTAGTTCCGGTAGTTTCCGAAGTGCCTATTTCTCTTACTGCATATTGCGGAACTCCGCAGCGGTATTCCTGCTCAAATATTTTTCCTTCGCGATGTACGGTAACATGTAATACGGTACTCAAAGCGTTCACACAACTTACACCCACACCGTGTAAACCGCCACTCACTTTGTAGGTGTTCTTATCAAATTTACCACCGGCGTGCAGTACGGTCATTACAACCTCTAATGCGCTTCTGTTTTCCTTAGTATGGATGGCAGTAGGTATACCCCGTCCATCATCACTAACGCTTATCGAATTGTCTTCATGTATAATAACGTTGATATTTTTACAATATCCCGCTAACGCTTCATCTATACTATTGTCCACCACCTCGTAAACCAGGTGATGCAAACCTTTAACGCCCACATCGCCAATATACATTGCCGGCCTTTTACGCACGGCTTCCAGGCCCTCAAGCACCTGTATACTATCGGCGCCGTAATTTTTATTTTGTGCTGCTGCGTCGTTTACAAATTCTTCACTCATAAATGATTGATTTACCT
>JBBSJX010000353.1:0-4557 GCA_038256825.1 Chitinophagales bacterium | reverse complement strand
TGAGATTTTTTTTGCCTGCGTCTTTCCTCTTTCCTGTGGATAATCTTGTCAATAGATATACTACGTGAAAATTGGTTAAACGCTATCGGACAACATTTAAATTTTTTACTTTTTATTTTTTACTTTTTACTTTTTACTTTGACTTAAGGAATCTATTATTTAACGGCACAGTTTTTCAAGATATATAATACTAAAAAAAGAGAAATGGAAGAATTGCAGGGAGAAAGCATAAAAGAAATGATTGTCATTAAATTTAAACAATTTAAAGAATGGCTAAAGCCTAACCCTAATGATAGTATGTTAATCATTTCGTTGAAAATGATTTATAAATTAATTGCTGTTTTATTACTTATCGCCTTTTCTCCAGTAATCATTATTATTTTAATTTTCGTTTTTTTTGCTGCTTTGTAAAATTCTGATTATGTCTATTTTACGCTCTCCTGTATTTATCATTTGCCTGGTACTCTTTATCATTCATCAGGTATTTCAAAAAGTATGTGGTTTGCATTATCCTTTAATTAACAACTATCTGGACAACCTATTGGCCATGCCGGTAATTCTTACCTTCTTACTGGCAGAGCGAATAGTGCTATTTAAAAAAGTTAAAACATATCGTTTGCCTACCACAGACATTATCATTGCATCACTCTATATCATTTTAATAACCGAAATAATCTTCCCACTATTGTCAAATAAGTATTCTTCAGATTGGATAGATGTTATTTTTTACAGCCTGGGTAGTCTATTATTTTATTTTACAGTTAATAAGAATGTTTGCAATAAAAGGGTTTAGTTATAAATGGCTTAGTTATCTGAGCAGAATCTTTTCGACAGCCGAAAACAATGGGAATTTCGGTTTTTATTGCACTATGGTTAATAGTCACTAAGCCTTGATGTTAAAGACTACTTTTTACTTTTTACTTTTTGCATTTAGCCTTCAGCCTTTAGTCTCTAGCATTTAGCCTCTTCACTCCTTCCGCATTAACATCATCTTAATCTCACCATAAGTGATCTGCTCCGGTAAATTTTCCTTTAATGTTTTAAGGCTGACTGTGCCGAAATCAGCGGCTGCTTTTTCTATGGCCTGTTGCTTATCGACCGACACTACTTCGTTAAGTGCCAGGTCGCCATTGGCTACAAATTCGGCCAGGTGGCTTTCGATGGTGCCCGGGGATAGTTGTCTCCCGGCAGCAATTTCGTTGATCGTTTTTCCCTCGCGAAAAAGGTTGAACGATGTTCTTTTAGTATCTGACGAAGTAGGTGCGGCAGACTTACGTGGTCGCTTAGGCTGCTTGAGGTTTATGCGGGTTTCGAGCTTATGGGAGGCGCAATACGCCCTCACTACATCGAGAAACGGCTGCCCGTATTTCTCTATTTTAAATGTGCCAAAGCCAGAGATCATTGTCAAATCGGTTAGTGATGCAGGCAGGTAAGTGGCCAGGTCAAGCAGGCTGCTATCACTCAAAATAATGTAAGCTGGTACATTTTGTTCGTGAGCCAACCCGTTACGTAATTGTTTCAATTCACCAAACAACCTTTTTTCGTACGGATGTTGTTGAAATACTTCCGGTTCTTTGGCGGTTTGCAGGGCCATGGGTTTGGGCAAAAAAACCTTTTCTACCTGCTTTAATACCGGCCGGCTTTTTTCTGTCAGCTTTAATACCGGGTATTGATCGTCCGACTGAACAAGGTAACCCGCCTGCACCAGTTCACGGATGTAATATTTCCATTCGTCCTTGCTCTTATCTTTTCCAATGCCATACACCTTAAGCTGTTTGTGATCGGATCTTATTTTTTCGCTGTTGCTTCCCCAAAGCACATCGGTTACATAACCCACACCAAATCTTTGCTGCAGGCGGGCCACAGCGCTGAGTGCTTTTTGTGCTTCAATGGTGGCATCGTGCAGGGCGGGTTTGTTAAGGCATACATCGCAACTGCCACAATCGTCGGGAGCTTCTTCGCCAAAATAATTAAGCAGGTATTTACGACGGCACTGGCGGGTTTCACAAAAACCGGTCATCTTTTGCAACTTCTGTTGCAGTATCCTCGTTTGTTCAGGATTGTCTTCAATCGTGGCAAACTTCTTTAGCTTCATTACATCGCCAGCGCCATAAAACAACAAAGCTTCACTGTGCAGACCGTCTCTGCCAGCCCTGCCGGTTTCCTGGTAATAGCCTTCTATGTTTTTGGGCAGATCAACATGTACCACAAAACGCACATTGCTTTTGTTAATACCCATTCCAAAAGCAACGGTAGCTACAATTATTTTAATATCATCTTTAAGAAACATTTCCTGGCGGTCGTCTTTCAGCTTTTTATCTAGGCCGGCATGATAGGCTGCGGCATTGAAGCCATCATTCACCAATTCATCGGCCAACCGTTCCGCACTCGCCCTACTCAGGCAGTAAATAATACCACTATCATCACGGTGTTGGGTTAGGTAATCGTATAGATCGTTATAATAGTTGCTCTTTGATTTTACATAGTAGTAAATATTTGGACGGTTAAAACTGTTTTCGTACAAGGTAAAATTTTGCAGTTGCAACTGGTTCACTATATCGGTACGGGTAACCTTATCGGCAGTGGCAGTAAGCGCAATTATGGGTATAGTAGGAAAGTGGTTTTTTAATTGGCCCAACACCAGGTACTCGGGCCTGAAATCGTGACCCCACTGGCTGATGCAATGGGCCTCATCTATAGCAAACAACGATACGTTGATGGTTTTTAAAAAGTTGATAAATCCTTCGGCATTACCCATAAGCCGCTCAGGTGCAACGTATACTAGTTTAAGTTGGTTATTGCGCATCTGGTCAAATACCTGTAACTGATCTTGCTGATGCTGGCTGCTGTTGAGAAAAGCGGCGCCGATACCACTAAGCTTTAATGCATCCACCTGGTCTTTCATCAGGCTAATTAGCGGGCTTACAACAATGGTCAACCCTTCCATGCATAAGGCTGGTATCTGGTAGCACAGGCTTTTGCCACCACCTGTGGGCATTAGTACCACTGTATCTTTTGCGGCCATCACATCATTGATGATGGCTTCCTGGTTGTGCCTGAATTCGTCGTAACCGAAAACAGATTTAAGTATTTGAAGGGGCTTGCTCATGGTCAGTAAATATAATAAGGGTGAGGGATGTGGGCAAGAAGGAGAATGGGGATTTTGTTGCAGCCTGCGGATTCTCCAAAAAACGTGTACACAGACCCCGGCGGCATTTCAAAAACTAGCTGGTTGTCTTTAGCCATCATGCTTCCCATGTCTTTATACATTTCCTGTTGACCGCCTTCAGTCCAAACGGTTCGGTACAGTTGAAATGTAGTCCACCGGGAACCGTTAATCCACCTCAGGGGTTCGGGATCACAGATCTTGGCACAAGGATGTTATTATCCACTTAGATCCAGATACCGATCAGCGGATCGCCCGATGGATCTAAGTGGTGGGTTTTACCAATGAGCCTATGACCGAATTGGTGGAGCCATCACTTACTTCGGTTGAGCAACCTGTTTATGAATTGGGAAAAGTAGCCGCTGAACTTTTTTTAATAAGAACCATGAGCGATCCAAAATTGTATATACCCGAGACACGCATCTTAAAAACAAAACTTATTATCAGGAATTCGTCGGTTAAAAATATTTAAGGCCGGCAGCTTATTGCGCTTTTGCGTCTATGAGACCAAATAGTTTTATCAAAAAAAGCGATAAGTTGAAGCTAAAAACTCACGCACCGAATATGCACCATATTTTTGCAAACAAATGAGGCTACTAACTTTTGCATCTTTTCTAATTATCTTATTTGTTTCGTGTGGCGAGGCAGGAAATCAGGCCAGTGCAACAGCAGATACTGTACTAGCAAAACATGAAACCATTGACACCAGCACCATCATTAAAAATCTTTCGCAGGAGGTTTTAACATCAATTAAAAACAAAGATTACGGGGGTTTTTCAAAATTTATTCATCCAACTTTGGGTGTACGGTTTTCACCCTACGGATATATTGATACAACCGGCGACCTTATTTTTTTACCTGCTGAATTTTTGAAACAGGTTGATAAGGAGGGAAAACTTTTATGGGGTTACCAGGATGGTTCGGGAGATCCTATAGACCTTAACATTAAAAACTACTTTACACGATTTGTTTACGATGTCGACTTTTTAAATGCCCCGCAAAAAAGTTTCAACAAATTAATAGGACAGGGCAATAGTAACAATAACCTGGAGCAGGTTTATAAAAACAGCTTCTTTACCGAAAGCCATTTTAGTGGGTTCAATAAAAAATATAATGGGATGGATTGGAAAAGTTTGCGATTGGTGTTTAAATCCTACAATAACCAGTTTTATTTAGTTGGGGTTATTCACGATGAGTGGACTATTTAATTCTCTTTTGTTATTGTATAAATTACCTGGCTGCTATAGTTCGCAAACCCCGGAAGGGAGAAACGGCTGCATGAAATGCCACCTTATAATTGATCGCCCCGTGCCTATGGAACATGCACCAGGTAGTATTGATTGCAACAGATCGCACCGGACTTTAATTAAAGAAACCCAGGCCATTCGTAT
>JBBSJX010000352.1:0-4558 GCA_038256825.1 Chitinophagales bacterium | reverse complement strand
CACATAATTTGGTATTAATTAGTTAGGGTTAAATAAAAGTTGTCAGCATTTTAAATTGTTGCAGTCTTTAAGTAGCTAATTTAAATGTGCAAAAAAAAAGATGCAATGAAAACATATAAGTACAAGAGAGTGACACAACGATGCCGCTATGAAAACCCTCTGTTGGTTAACAAATGAAAGAGCGATGATTTGAAATGCCCCCTAAAATTTAACTGCCGGTTATTCCTATTAAAAAAGATGTAAATTCATAAAGAATTAAACAACCTGCTTTATGAAATTTCTGCGACAATTTACCTTGCTGATTTTGGCTTTTATTACCTTGAGTGCAATAGTTGCAGGAGTTATATTTTTAATGGATCCCGATGGAAGTTTAATAGGTATATCGTATAGCTATTTAAGCGATTCTCCCTTCAAGAATTTTTGGATACCGGCTATGGTGCTGATATTTGTTGTAGGAATACCCGGCATTGTTGTGAGCATGATTACCTATAAAAGTTTGCCAGGTTATTTAAAATACATAGTTGGCTATGCTATAATAATAATAGTGTTTATAGTTATACAGGTTAAGCTGGTAGAAAGCTATAATTATTTAAACACCATTTATATTTTACTTGCAGTGCTGCTACTGGTTTTGGTAAAACTTATAAGTACACAAAAACATTTACCGGTTCACCAATCATCATCCGCATCTCATTCTAAAAAATCTTCACATCACGGGCACCGGCATAAAAAAAGGTAAACTTTACATCAGTAATTTATTTTTCCATAACTACTTCCTGCTGATTTGGTGAAACAACCAGTTTTAATTTCCCTTTTAATATTTCAGCATTTACCTGCTTAACCTTGCCTTTATACTCGCCATCAACCTGAAAGTGAACTTTGTGGCCGGTGGTAATGTTAACCGAACTTGCTTTTATAATTTCAATATTCTTTTTATTAAATTGGCGGTTTTTAAACCACATTTTCAATATGTCCCAAACGGCCAGTTGCCTTATAATGACTACTTCAAAAAGCCCATCATAAAGATTGCTTTCCGGGTTAATAACAGCCCCCGTTCCATACTTACTTGCATTGGCTAAAACAACCATAAAAGCCTTACGTTGTACTAACTGCTCTTTACAGTTTACCACAACCTGTATTTGTTGGCGTTTCCAAAGCACTTTTAAAGCCACTTTAGCATATCCAAGTTTACCCCGCATATTACCTTCTTCAAAATATTTTATTAAGCGGGCATTAAGCCCAATATCGCTTAAGTGAAGACATATATCGTTGTTGTTAATTTTTATTACATCCGCATCCTTAATATTTCCATTTAATATATAATTCAAAATGTCGGTAAGCTGGGCAGGGTATTCCAACTCTTTTGCCATACCGTTTGCAGAGCCGGCGGGTAAAATACCCATTGCAATGCCGGTACCTAATATTTGTTTTGCTACCATGTTCACTGTTCCATCTCCACCTACAGCAATAACTTTTTGCGGTTTAAATGCCTCAAACAATTTTTTTAGTTTAGCGGCATCGTTTTTACCTTCAAGTATCAGAAACTCTATATCGTGCGGAAGTGACTTGAAAAATTCGCGTATCTCGCTTTCATAATCCATATTTGATTTATTGCCAGAATTAGGATTTACAACGAATACCAACTTTTGTGCTACAGGGTCCATTTTTTTATGTGTTTTGTCAAATCAATTATGCAAAAATCTTCTCAATACAAATATGCTGCTCACAAACCATCTTTAAAAGTACGATGGAAACGAAAAATTCTACACTGGTTCAGGCTTGCTAATGAGCCTATAGTAAAAGTATACCATGGTTATGGAAACGCACAAAACCTGGTAGTTTTTGGGCATGTTTTTAGTTTAAGCCCGATGCCCCGCAAAAAATACCGGCAAAATATCTGGACAAATTCGCTGGCCTTGTTGCGTTCATTTATGGTAACCACTATAAAAAAAATAAGGGTGCGTATAATATGGGAAGATAAAATTATTGAAGCATATACAGCATCGGATGGTTTTTACCGTTTTGAGTGGAAGCCTGAAAAAGAACTGTTGCCCGGTATTCATATGGTGGAAGTACAACTTGCCGATCCGCGGGGTGATGAATACCCGCCATTAACCACTGCCAGGGGTTCCATCATAGTACCTCATGTAAACCAGTTTGCTTTTATTTCCGATATCGACGATACCTTTTTGGTTTCGCATTCATCCAACCTTTTAAAACGCTTGTATGTGTTGTTTACAAAAAATGCCCACAGCCGCAAACCATTTGAGGGAGTAGTAAGGCATTATAAATTGTTGGCTTATGCAGGAAGCGAAATCAATGAGCCCAACCCGTTTTTTTACGTATCGAGCAGCGAGTGGAACCTCTATAATTTTATTGTTGAGTTTTCGCGTAACTTCCAATTGCCTGATGGTGTGTTTTTGCTGAGCCAGCTAAAAGGGATTGCCGAAGTATTTAAAACAGGAGCTAATAAACATGCAGCCAAATTTATGCGCATATCCCGCATCATGGAGGCTTATCCCCATCACCGGTTTGTTTTATTGGGCGACGATTCGCAAATGGACCCGGTGATTTACGAAAGCATTGTAACGCATTTTCCCGGACGTATTCATTGCGTATACCTGCGCCATGTTTACGAAAAAAACGTTACTAATGTTAAGGCCTTAATAGGTAAAATGGAAGGTGCAGGCGTTATGTGCTGTCACTTTGTGCACAGCAAGGAGGCCATTGAGCACTCTTTTAAAATTGGCCTTTTTACTAAAAACGATAAAGAAGCAGTTATTGGTAAAAGGTGATTGTAACAGTTTTTAAAAAATAATAAGAATTATGAGCCAGGCTGCAGGTTCTTTTTTTTAACATCGTTGCGTCGCACTCTTGTACTTTTTTTACTTTATTCAGCAATACATTTAGTTACACACGCTCAGTAATGAACTACCAGTACAAGTGAATTAACCGCCAGCAGTCTGTCAGGCTACAGCAATGTTGAAGAAAGATTAATAGTTAGCTCAATCACAATTTAAGAAATCTATTTCTCGTTACCTGGTTGAATCAACACTTCCTGTTCCAGCCCTTTTTTATAGGTGTGCAACAATTGAATTAATGGATCTAACTGTTCATATGCCCCGTGATGTTCAGGCAAAACAACCGGTAGCTGGTTATTGTACAATGCCCTGTTTCCAAATTTATGTAGGAGGTCAGATATGTTTGAAGGAATAAAAAAGGAAGCTTTGCTGTGTAAATATTTGTAGTACTCGTTTAAATAAATACTGATACCCGCAAAATCAAAATCGCCATAATGCAAATACGGGTTAGGAATATTTTGCAGCCATTTTATAAGATCGCTGCTGTAAGGATACCTGCAAACAAATAAAGGATAAATGGCTTTAAATAAATAGGACTGTTGGTGCAGGTGATTAAAATTTTCCGCATTTTCAACGCCTACAATTACAACGTTAGCGGGTATTGAAAATGTTTTAAAATCTGCAACGTAATAAAAAATTCCGGGTTCGGGCAAAAGGGTAAAACTGCGCTCATTTATATTCACCTCTAATGGTTGCAGGGTAGCAACCATGAAACCCTTGAAAGACCTTACCTGTTTTATTTTTGAGTTGGATGATATAAATACCGCTTCTGATCTTGTAGTATTTTCTTCATCAATTAATTTTATGTATGCCTCAAGATCACTAATTCCAAACCGGTTGTTAATATATGCTGTGAGATCGGTTTTTGAACTGCAAAACAAATAGCTTTTGCTACGTCCCAGTATTTGTTTTTGTAAAATACCATCATGTATCATTTCGGTAACAGCAATATGCTTTAAACTACTGGCAGGCAGTTTTTCTCCTGCCTGCAATTGTAATAATTTGCGTGCTATCGTTACCGGTAAAATCAAGACTGGCTATGTTGGGTTAGTATGCGTTTAACCTTTGTAACACTCTTTTTATCTTTTTCTAATTTATAAATGTGGCGGTAAGCTAAAGCATCATTTTCGGTAGGAGAGCCATTTATTAGCCAGATGTTACGAGCCGTAGCAAAATTTAAAATGCCACGAACGTTTACCGGATGAAGCCTGCCAATCTCATCCATCATACAATGCAGTTTAAAATCTTTAAAACGCTTACTGGCACCTTCTTTAAATACATTTAATAACATAATGTTGATCATAGCTTTTACCAGTACATCCGTTCCCTCGCTACCTACATTAGCTAACCGCTCAACCCAACCTGTATCGTTCTGGTTTTCTACAATTCTAAATTTTATCTCAAACGAATCGGACAAGGTAATGGTGTCTCTACGTATGTTTTGTATTTCTTTAATCAATTGCTTAAGTAAGTCAACAGCTTTTTTGTTTTTTGAATCCGAATCGTGCTGGTTAAATAAATTGGCGGCACCCAATTCAAAATTACTATCGGCATTAAATTGCTGAATTAATTTTAAAACCTGCACAACATTATTATCACATTCATCCAAGTTCATTTCTATTTTTATAATTACACATACAGAAATAGAAATATTATGAGTCAAGAAGATGAAAAAACTTATTATAAATTTTTGAAAT
>JBBSJX010000351.1:0-4562 GCA_038256825.1 Chitinophagales bacterium | reverse complement strand
GTTATCAGTGAAACATTTATAACCAACAAGGTGTTGCATCTCTGTAAAAGAGGGCACGATGTTACCGTTTTTACACATCGGAAAAATAAATCCGGCGATCTCAAAAAGCTATACAAGCTGGATGCTATTCCCAATCTCACCATCGTTCCGCCTGCAATACCAATTGATCTGTTCGATTGGTTTAAGTTAGTCGTTTCAAAACCCGGAATTTTTCTGCAATCTTTAAGTAGCCCCAGGTCTTTTAAAAGCACCTCTCGGAACAAACTGTTAGCTAAAACGTTCGAACATCGTCACTTCGACATCATCCATTTTGAGTTTTCAGGTTTAGGTATTTTTTATAAAGACGTCATTTCAAAACTAAAACCTATAACTGTAGTGAGTTGCCGGGGCACTGCCGAAAAAGTAAAACCCTTATCGGTACCGGAACGCAAAACCCAAATGACGGAACTTTTTAAAGCCGTTGATAGTATTCACTGTGTTTCGCAGGATATGGCGCAAACCATTACCGCCTATTGCAATCAACCTTCTAAAATATTTGTCAACCGACCCTCCATAGATATTTCGCATTTTAAGCGAACTGAAAGACAAATTGAAAATGGTAAAATAATAATCCTGAGCGTGGGGCGCTTCACTTTTCAAAAAGGATACTTAACAGGCCTTCTTGCAGTAAAAAAACTGGTTGAAAAGAACATTGATTTTGAATGGCTGATTGTTGGTGATGGCCCACAACTGGAAGAAATTATTTTTCATATCCACACCTTAGGGTTACAAAATCAAGTAAAATTATTGGGTAAGAAAAATAAAACGGAAGTATTAGAGTTATATAACAGGGCAGATGTATTTCTGCTATCGAGCGTTTACGAAGGCATTGCAAATGTTGTTTTAGAAGCCATGGCAATGGAGTTGCCGGTAGTAAGTACCCGCAGTGGTGGTTTGGATGAAGTGATAGATCCCAATGTGGATGGTTTATTAGCGGATGTTTACGACCATGAAACGTTGGGAAACCATTTAATAGAATTGTGTACCAATCCAGATTTGCGTAAGCGCCTGGGCCAACAGGCAAGAATTAAAATAGAAAATCAGTTTACCATTGAAAGGCAGATAGATGAATTTGAAACTGTTTATACGTCGTTAGTTAATAAAAAGAGTAGTTAGTGATATTTACGTTTAACCGATACTTACAACCTGGCTGGAAGTTTAATGTTTTGCCTTCTGCAAACATTGAATTTGCAACCTGTAATTATCATCCTGAGTGGTTGCCGCTGCAGGAAAATATTAGTTTAGCCGAGGATAAACATTACGAAACAGAGGCCGCCCGTAATGCTGATACAGGTTTTCGTGCCTGGAACAGGGGTGTGCTTACATGGTCCAACAAACAAACTATCAATAAAATAACGGCGCTGCCAAAACCCACTTTAAAAGATGAATATGCTTTCACTTTTAAATATGGCGGTAAACATTGGGCAACATATGTTTTACTACGCCGCCTGTTAACCCTTCACAATCCTTTTGCCGAAATTGCTGCTTATAGTAATGGTTTACGTATTAAACGCTACAACCGTTGCACCGATCCATTACTGCGCCAGGATTACCACACATTTAAATCACCGCTTGTACAGAGCAATCCTTTTATTTCGGTTATAATCCCAACGCTTAATCGTTATAAATACTTAAAAGATGTTTTAAACGACCTGGAACAACAGGATTACAAAAATTTTGAAGTCATCATAGTTGACCAGAGCGAGCCATTTAATGCTGATTTTTACAAACAGTTTAAATTAAATCTGAACGTAGTTCATCAAAAGGAAAAGCTTTTATGGACGGCCCGTAACAATGCGGTAAAAATGTCGAAGGCAGATTACCTGTTGTTTTTTGATGATGATTCACGGGTTGATGCTGATTGGATTACCCACCACTTAAAATCGCTTGATTATTTTAAGGTTGATATGTCGGCGGGTGTATCATTAGCCGTTATTGGGGCAAAGGTGCCCGAAAGCTATAATTATTTTAGGTGGGCCGACCAGTTTGATTCGGGTAATGCCCTGGTAAAGCGTGAAGTATTTAGAAAGATCGGGATGTTCGATCTCAATTTTAATAAACAAAGCATGGGCGATGGCGAATTTGGTATCCGCGCCTATTTAAATGGTATCCGCAGTATATCAAACCCGTATGCAAAGCGTATTCATTTAAAAGTTTCTGATGGCGGCCTCCGCGAAATTGGGCATTGGGATGGTTTCAGGCCCAAAAAATGGTTTGCACCCAAACCTATACCCAGCGTGTTGTATTTGTTTAAAAAGCACTATCCCCAAAAATTATACAGAGAAGCGATTTTAATGGGTTTCATGCTTTCGAATGTGAGTTATAAAAACAAACGAAAAAACAGCATGTTGGTATTGAGCATGTTTTTAATGGTTATCAAAAGCCCGTTATTGTTCATACAGTTTTTACGCGCCAAAAGCAGGGCCGATAAAATGCTGGCCGGTGGCGACCAGATTGAATATCTACCGCAGACTAATACAATTTAATTTTTGGTACCAGGCAGTAGGTCTACATTCAACATCGTTGCGTCGCACTCTTGTACTGGCTATCATTACGCAACTAATAAAAACCTCCAATTCAATCTTTTGTTGCTTCTTAACAAAAAGTACAAGAGTGCGACGCAAGTAAAGCATCATTGTAGTACATAGCTTGGTTACCCCAAAATAATTTTTGCAATTAATGATTTTAAATTTCAGGCTGCGTTAATGAAAGTGGTTCTTATTAACGACCAGTTAAACCCCGGTGGCGCCGAAAAAGTGTTGGTAAATACAGCCAACCTATTGCATCAAAAAGGTATTGAAGTAAGTGTTTTGTTGTACCTGGGTAAATCAATATTGGATGAACAACTGGATAAAGCCATCCCCGTTACTTACCTCCACCGCAAAAACCGTTTTGACTTTAAGGCTATGCGTTTGTTAAAAAAGTGCGTTTCGCAAGCCGATATTGTGCATGTTCACTCAAGGTACAACCTGCGGTATTTAATAGTTTGTAAAATGTTGGTGGGAATTGGTAAGCCCAAATTAATATTCCAGGAGCACATCCCTGTTTTAAAACTAGATCGCTTTACCGCCTGGACTTTCAGTAAAATTGATGCCTATGTTGCGGTGCTAAAATCCATGTGCGATTGGGTGCAAGATGAAAAACTGGTTCCAAAATCAAAAACACATTATTTACCCAATATTGTTGCAACCCCGGTTTTAAACGTTGAACCTCCACATTTTACAAAAAATAAAATGGTAATGGTTGGCAATTTTATGAAATTAAAGAACCAGTTTTTTGCCCTGGAATTGGTAATGCAACTGGATGAAACATATACCCTGGATATTTATGGAATGGTGCACCAGCAGGATTATTATATCGACTTAGAGGATTTTATTGTAAAAAATAAACTGCAAAACAGGGTACGTTTAATACAGGGGGTAACCAATATTTACGATGTGCTGGGCAATTATGATTTTGCACTACACACCTCTTTGCAGGAAACAGGTCCACTGGTTTTGCTGGAATACATGCATTCCGGTCTGCCGTTTTTAACTTATGCTACCGGTGATGTAGCCACAAACCTGCTGAGCGAAATACCAGAACTGGTTATTAATTCGTTTACTATATTGGATTGGAAGGCGAAAATAGAATCAGCCTGGTGCGACCAGCTACAAAGGTTACAACTACAGCAAAAAATGAAAACATTTTTAGATAACAGGTATACGGAAACACAGTATTTTCAACGCTTACAACACATTTACACTTCAGTTTTAAATTAAAAGAAGGCAATTTTATTATCATGACTTTAGGGATTATTACAGATTGCATTCATTTTAAAACAAAAGATGGCAGGGTGGTAACGGAAAACCATATTTTGCTCAGGCAATTAGAGGAACTTTCCACCTATTTTACCCGAACCATGATTTGCTGCCCGGTTAAACCAATAGAGAGCAGCACCGTTTTTACCGAATACACAAAAGAGGCTATTCAATTTGTTGAACTTCCTAATGTAGGCGGCAATACTTTCAAGGATAAAGCTCAATTATTGCTTACGCTTCCCGCCTGGATTAATGCCTTTAAAAAAATTGACGCTTTTAGTGATATAGTTTACCAGCGTTTCCCCAACAATCTGAATATACCGGGTTTTTTATACTTTTATTTTAAACGTAAAAAGGTTTTTGCTTCTTATACAGGAACCTGGGCTGGTTACAAAAACGAGCCTGCAACTTATCGCCTGCAACGCTGGTTGTTATCCCGATTTTTTAAAGGTCCGGTTTGGGTTTATACAAACGGAGCTACCAACAACAACCGCATTTTACCTGGAATAAGTCCTTCGTATAGTTTTGAAGAGTGGCAACAGGATGAAGAACAGGTTAATAATCGTATAAAAAAAATAAAGGAAGAGGGAATAAATGTTTATAAGCTGATTACTGTTGGTAGTTTAATTGATTATAAAAACCAGTTGGGAATATTAAAGGCTTGTAAAATTTTGCTGCAACACCAGTTTCCCTTCTACTTAACCGTTGTTGGCGATGGCGATG
>JBBSJX010000350.1:0-4565 GCA_038256825.1 Chitinophagales bacterium | reverse complement strand
TTGAAATTACGACCGGCGGTGCAACAAGATTTGAGTCGGTAAAAAATGGATTGGAATTAGTTGGGCCATCCTCTATTGTGTTTGTACATGATGGGGTGCGGTGCCTGGTTACCCCGGAGCTTATATCCCGTTGTTACGAGCAGGCTGTTGAAAAAGGTAGTGCTATACCTGCGGTTACCGCCAGCGATACTATTCGGTTGGCGGAAGGCGATAACCATCATCTTGTTGACCGTAACAAAGTGCGGATTATACAAACGCCGCAAACCTTTCAATCGGATATTTTGCTGGCTGCATTTGAGCAACCCTACAAGGATCGTTTTACAGATGAAGCAACAGTAGTGGAAGCCATGGGAACACCTGTATACCTAATAGAAGGCGATTATAATAACCTGAAGATTACACGCCCTTTAGACCTGGTGATTGCCGAAAAAATATTAGCAGAACGATCGGCATTGCAATAAAAAAATCACCGTTTTAATAGATTTATGGGCCAGGGAAGTTTGTTATATTTTACTGAAAAATATGGTTGGTTAATGGCACCAAACTTTTTGTAAAATTCATTTACCCCGGTAAGGTCGGAGCCTTCAAAATCAAAAGTGGTTTCGGTGCCTGCAAATTCTTTTATGATGGCATTCAATAAAAAGTGATTGGCTTCTACACTGCGACCTTGAAGGTTTGTGGTGTTCATCATATTATACAAGCGATTACCATCGGTGAATAAAAGTGCTGTAGCCATTAACTCGTTTTGCTGGTTAACCACTTCTCTACAAATGAGCCTGTCGCTTTCAGCAGCAAACGCTGCGATGTTTTTAAAACGATTGTAATCTGAAGTGGTTACGTGTTTCATCCTGTGACCATAATGCTGTATATATTGTTCGATAGCCAAAAGGTAATTTTTTAATGGCCGGTACACCAACCTGAACTTTTGGCTACGCCTTATGTTACGTTGATGATCTTTATGAAAGTTGTTATAAATAGCTGCATAATCGTGTTGCAGCGGTAAAATAAAATTGGTTGCCGTTGCTACCTTGAACTCGCTGCCAAATGGGTGTAAAGGTGTAGCATAATTAAAATTGACTTCCCAGAATTTATATTTTTTTTTAAGTAGTGTAATGATAGCATTCCAGGGAACCGTAACGTTTTTGTTTTTTACAAACACACCGGTTTGCTGGGTAAAATGCGGCTGGTATAAATAACTAATTCCATACTTTGATTTTGCGGTTAAAGGCATTACCCAACTATAGTCTTCGCCTATAAAAGCACTCCAATTATTACAAACCTGGTTTAGGTAAAAACTATGAGCATATATTAATCCATTAGGTGCTTGTTGCACACAATCATCCCACTGCTGCTGGTTTATTTGCTGGTGATTGAGGTGTTGTATTATGGGCGAATGTTGCATTCAGTTTAAAATAATTTTTACAGCGTTTTTAAAAGAAAGCATACTTACCTGAAACTGTAGATTATTGTTATGTAAGTACAAGTGAGTGACACAACGATGCTGCTATAAAAAACTACTGCCGGCTAACAAAAAATTTACAATGGTATACCGGGTAACAATTTTTTTAACTGTAGTTTTTGAATATCGATTGAAAAAGAAATATTGGTTAAAAACCTGTTTTTTGTGAGGATGGATTTAAAGTAATCGCTGTACACCCTGCTGTACAAAATGGGGATGTACACGTTTACAACCGAATGGAATAAGGGTACCTGCAACCCTGCATCAAAAAGAAAACGCCCTGTGGAAGAATTTTGTTTCCAGGCCTCAGCATAGGTTCCCACATCGGCAAAAACTTTTAAAGGAATTTTTACCGGCAACACCCGTAGCGGATTGATCTGATTGGGTAGATCGCTTGTTAAGTTTAGGCTCATTAACCAGTCATCGCTTTTGCCAATTTTATTGCTAAGAAAATCGGTGCGTACTTTAAAAAACCCATCCCGTTCCATTATTTGCTGGCTTAAAAATCCATCAAATTCGTTGCGGCCAACAAAATAATTACTATAGGTGTAATCTTCGTACCCCTTAGGCCCCGTCATGTTTAAGGCAAACCTGTCGGCGGCAATACTGTTTACAATTGTTTTGCTATTGAGGAAGAAAAATTTACCGGCAAAAAACCTTGCTTTCAGGCCCATATCTTCCTCAGCATAATTAAAAAAATACTGGGCCGTTAGACCTGCCCTTATAAAATTTTTTCCCTGGTCGGCTGTAAGGTTTATTGAATAAGGATACAAAACCCGGTCGTCGCCATAATTTAAAACCAAACGGTTTATGGTGGTGTTCTGTTCTTTTAAACCCACTACATCAATAGTATCCTGCGGCGTGATTATCGTTCTGAAATCAAGCTGGTCTTCCTTTAGTAAAAAGGTTTTTAACTGAATGCTGAAGCGCCTGTTGTGTAATGGATCTTTGTTAAACAAGGTTAATTTAATGGAAGGTACGATGCGGCGAAAACGTGGGTATAAAGTTTTGGCAGCGCCGGGAGTAAAATCGTTTTGCGAAAAATTCATATAGCTAACAGCAGCTTCAATATCATGATTTTTTTGCCATGTATGATAAGAGGTGCGTGCAAAACTATTTAGTTTACCACTGCCCGAGCCATACAATCCCCCTGCAATAAAGTTGAATTTATTTATAGGTAACTGGTAATTATGAACCATTAAACCAGGCATTATTTTATCGTAGTAATTATATCCAATTACCGGCGATATATTTATGTATTGGTACTTTTCAGTATCCTTTAAACTAAACAGCAGGGTAGGTTTTAACACACGGTGGGTATCATCTTTTTTTAATGGTCCCAGGGTGTTTAATTGAGCAAAGGCATCCACCAGCGATTGCCCTGTAGCCTGCTCCATAACTTTTTTAAAATCTGCGGGGTAAGGATGTTTGTGCTGCCATGTGTTGTAATAGGTTTTCATGGCATTATCAAAAGCAGCGGTGCCTAGTTTTTGCTCCAGGTATAACATCCACAAAGGAGCTTTTTTGTAAATCATTAGCCCATAATTTGACGGGCTGAACGCCTCGGATGGTAAAGCAATTGGTTGATCTTTTTTCAATTTAATAATAGTGCGTATAAGCAAATTTTCTTCATCGGAGGGAAGTTTACCAGCTAATCCTTTTGCTGCTTTTTGCAAGGTTGATTCAGTGCCATATTTCTCTGCTTCATAGCGTTGCTGGTAATATGTATTCATTCCTTCATCCATCCACGGATGCTGGCGCTCATTACTGGCCAGTGCTCCATAAAACCAGTTATGCCCCACTTCGTGTACAATGGTGGCATCTAATTCGCGACCGGTTTCGTTGGTTGTTATTAAGGTTATTGTTGGGTATTCCATTCCGCCGCTACTTACATTAGCTGGCCCTTCCACCACGCTAACCGTACTGTAAGGGTAGTCGCCCAGCCATTTGCTGTAATGTTTCAATCCATCTTTTGCATAAGTAGTAGCAGATTTCCAGGCTTCATTATCTTTTTTATAAAAAGCAAAAACATCCACCACCTTTCCTGACGGTAATATGGCAGTATCATAATTAACTTTAAAATCCTTACTGGCAAACCACGCAAAATCATGAACGTTTTCCTGTTTATAATGCCAGGTATTAGTGGCTTCAGCTATTGCTAACTTTTTATTTTCTTTCAAGTTCATTAATGTAGCTGTATCCTGTAAAACCCCCGTTGCTGCTACGATGTAGGTTTTTGGAGTTGTAATTTCAACATCAAAATTGCCAAATTCACTGTAAAACTCACCCTGGTCAAGGTAGGGCATAGGGTGCCAGCCTTTGGCATCGTACACCGCCGGTTTGGGAAACCACTGCGTAACCTGGTAATCATTGCCTACATGGCCGCTTCGGCTAAAATAATAAGGAAGCTGTACGTGAAAAGGGGTGGTAATCGTGGTTTTGTTGCCAGGGGCTAATGGGGCAGGTAACCATAATTTTATAACATCAATTTGTTGTGTGGCTTCAATGGTAGCGTTTTGTCCGTTCGCCTTAAAGTCTAGCCGGTTAATATAGCCCTTGTCAGCAGGGTCCGAAAAATAAAAGTCTGTTCTACGGCTTAGTAACAATTGTTCGCTAAACGCTGTGCGGTCGTTTTTATACGCATTGGGCCATAAATGAAACCATATATACTGCAGGGTATCTGGCGAGTTGTTAATATATTCAATGGATTCAAACCCATCAATACTATGTGTTTCATCGTTGAGCGATGCGGTAATATTAAAATTAACCTGCTGCTGCCAATAGTTGCCCTGGCTATATCCTTGAGAAAACGTAACCAATAAAAAAACTACCAAAAAAAACTTCACAGTAAAATATTTGAAAAGGGAAGATAAATTAAACTGTACATACTATGGAATTACCTGTTGAAAAGGGAGAGAAATTATGGATTATGCCGCACAGATATTTGTAATCCTTCAACGTTTAAACGGGTGACACGTATGCCGGAACAGTTATAGTGCTTTCATTGTGTAATATAATTGCAGAAAACCACGGCGTTGAAATTTTCGTGGAATCTGAGGAAGGTATTGCAGGTCATCAAAATCGCAAAATCATTGCAATTTTTTGT
>JBBSJX010000349.1:0-4578 GCA_038256825.1 Chitinophagales bacterium | reverse complement strand
CTACCCAGCTCAAGCGCTATGGATTTGGTAAAACCTATAATGCCAGCTTTGGATGCTGCATAACTACTCTGGCCTGCATTGCCTCTTATTCCAAT
Organism: Chitinophagales bacterium; assembly: GCA_038256825.1. Lineage (GTDB taxonomy): Bacteria > Bacteroidota > Bacteroidia > Chitinophagales > Chitinophagaceae > Segetibacter. The sequence continues at coordinate 4,483 of JBBSJX010000349.1, read as the reverse complement.
AATAGAACTCATATTAATAATGCTTCCTTTACGCGCCTTCATCATAGGGCGAATAACCTGCTTCGTCATATTAAAAACGCTCTTAAGGTTTATATCCATCACGTCATCCCATTGCTCGGGTGTCATACGCAGCAACAGGTTATCCTTACTAATTCCTGCGTTGTTAATACAAACATCTATTGCTCCAAATTCCTTCAACACATCGTTTACCATGGTTTCACATTCGGCATAAACACCGGCGTTGCTTTTATAAGCTTTGGCCTTAACACCCAAGGCTGCTAATTTATCTTCCAAAGCTTTTGCCTTTTCACCGCTGCTTACATAGCTAAAAGCAATATGAGCGCCCTGGCCGGCTAATTTTAATGCAATGGCCTCACCAATTCCGCGGCTTGCCCCGGTTACAATAACCACTTTTCCTTCAAGTAATTTCATATAATTATTTTTTTTGGAGGTCAGCAAATGTAAATAATTGAGCATCGTTGCGTCGCACACTTGTACCATTTATTCTTTACGCAACAAAAGCACGAAACACTTTTTAGTTTTATTAGGCGTTTGTAAATTGTTTGCAGTTTGTTAAACCTGCAGCATGGTTCCATGTTTTTATGGTAGCAAACTACAATTAGAAACCATTACAAAATAATATGCTGCTTATTTATTTGCCGTACAAGAGTGCGACGCAACACTGATGCCACAAAGATCTTTTGCCGGTACCATAATAAAAATTTAATGCGTGCCTATGCCAGGTCAAAAATAATTCAAAGCTGGTTTTTTCAATTATTATGCGTCGGAAATATGCTTGCTATCGCTCACCAGTTTAAGTAGTTCATCCACAAAAGTGCGGTCGTTACTAAGGCGTGGCACTTTATGCTGGCCACCAAGTTTGCCTTTGCTTTTTAACCAATTGCTAAAATAGCCTTTAGGTATGGCTTGCACCACGGGCATGCGCAGGGCAATGTCTTTGTGTCGCTTTGCCTCGTAATCGCTGTTCACATTCTTAAGCGCACTATCCAACTCAAAAGTAAACAGGCCCATGTCTAAGGGTTCTGTATCAAATTCAATTAACCACTCGTGGCTTCCATTACCGTGATCAGAAAAATATATGGGCGCTGCGGTATAATCGTTAAAAGTAACCCCTGTTTTTTCGCAGGCTACCGCTATGGCCCTATCGCTGTTATCAACAATAAGCTCCTCGCCAAATGCATTAATAAAATGTTTTATCCGGCCGCTTACCTTTATTTTAAATGGCGCCAACGATGTAAACTGCACCGTATCGCCCACCAAATAGCGCCATAAACCACCGCTGGTACTTATAACCAAAGCGTAGTTTTTCCCCACCTCCACAGCCTCCAGTCCTACGGTTTTAGGGTCGTCGGTACCATAGGCTTCAACAGGCATAAACTCGTAAAATATTCCATGTTGTAAAAAAAGCAACATGCCTTCTTCCTCGTGCGGATTATCCTGCGCAGCAAAAAAACCTTCGCTGGCATTGTAGAGGTCAAGGTAATTTATGGGCGTTCCTATTAATTTTTTAAACTGCTCTTTGTAGGGTGCAAATGCAACACCGCCATGAATATATAGTTCCAGGTTTGGCCAAACTTCAATTAGCGTTTGTTTACCTGCTAATTCTAAAATGCGTTTAATGAGAATGAGGGTCCACGTAGGCACGCCGCTTATGCTGGTAACATTTTCAACCATGGTGGTTTGGGCCAGCATTTCAATTTTTTCTTCCCACTCATCCATTAGCGCAATGGAAAGTTCGGGGGTACGTAACCAGTGCCCCCAGAAAGGAGTGTTCTGCATAAGTACTGCACTCAAATCGCCGTATTGTATTTCTTCGTTCAGTTTATTAACCTGGTGGCTGCCACCTAACACAAGCCCTTTGCCCGTTAACAAATCGCTTTGCGGAAAAAAATTATAGTATAGTGTTAATACATCTTTTGCCCCCTGAAAGTGGGTTTCCTCCAGGCTATCTTCAGTTATAGGTATAAACTTGCTTTTTTCGCTGGTGGTACCACTACTTTGTGCAAACCAGGTTACGGGGGTATTCCATAAAAGGTTTTCCTCGCCATTCATCAATCTTTCAATATAGGGCTTCAGGTCGTCATACTCATGAATGGGTATGGCTTGTTTAAAATCATTTATGGTAAACAATTTATCAAAGCCATATTTTCTTCCAAATTCAGTATACTGTGCGGATGTTACCAGGTGTTGTAGCACTTCGCGCTGCGCTGCAACGGGGTTGTTCATCCAATGTTCAATACGCCACAACCTAAGGCGGGCAAGACGTGATATGGCAGGACTTAAAAGTTTCATGAGTAAAGTGGCGCAATGTAGAACCGAATTTCAATTAGAAATTTATTTCTACTCTTTATTAAACAATTTTATTTGATAAGTTTCAAACAGAGGCAAAGGCAATGCTTATTTTCCCCTCAACATTTTAAAAACTGTTTTTACCCCGTTTAATATTCCCCCTCCTTTTTTTATTCCACCAGATAAAAGGCTTTTTGCAGGTTGATCACCAGGAGAGAAATACCAGTTAATTAGTTTTTTGCCACCATTTAAAGCAGCATCGGAAACTTTGCCCCTTAAAATTTTTGGTATAAACGAATTGGCACCGGCTGCAGCAAGCTCCCCCGGTATCTGGTGCATTTTGTCGCGAATTAACCCCTGCCGCGATTTAAGTCGCTCCCTTACTATAAACTGCTCACGCATTAAGGCTTCCAGGCTATTGATATTTGATGTTCTATATGGCATTAGTCTCTTCTTTTTGGTCAAAAAAAAGTTTGATCACTTTATTCATAACATATTTTCCCAGAAATTTTTTGTGCATAAAATACAGCACAAAAATGGCAACAATGTAAAGCAGTACCACTATACCAAAGCCAATAGCAAAATTACCAGTGATTTCTGAAAGTATATAACCAGTAATTACGGTAATAATTAATAGTATAATAAACATTAAAATGCCTATGGCAAACATGATGTAAATACTTGAAACCAATTTTGCAACTTGTTCGCCCGCTTGTAATTTCAGCAATAAAATCCGGTCTTCAACATAATCTTCAACCAGTCCACGGGTCTCTTCAAAAAAACTTTGTTTTTCCTTATCCAACATTTCCATAATGTATATTTTAGCCAGGAATTCCGTCCGGCAGGTATTTTTAATTATTCAAAGTTAACCAATATGGCACCGGTTAAAGGATTGACAAAGTTGTGTTGTGCTTATTTTACTACAATTTGCTTGCCGCTGGGCTTTACCACGCCATTTAGTTGATAACGAAGATGGTATAATTTTTATAAGCTTCATTTGGAATACCAATCCCGACTCCTCAATTTTTTAAATACAGCTTTACTCTTAATAAACAATAATGCTACAATTTGACCAGGATGAAAATAAGGTGGTTCAAACAAATACGGCCGAGCCTGCCCAACCATTACAAACAGATACTGTTGATAAATTGCACAACCGCTATTTTTTTCTGGCGATTATTATTATTGCCGGCCTCCTGGTCTATTACAGTTTAGCGCAGTTTTTTACTGCATTTTTGGGCGCTGTTATTATTTACATCCTTAGCCGAAAATACATGGACCGGCTTATTAAAAAGCGCCGGTGGAAAAAAGGGGCGGCGGCTACTGTTGTGATTTTTATATCTATTTTAATAATTATGTTACCTATTGGGGTTGTTATTTACCTGCTTTATAACAAGGGAAAATATTACATTGCTCACCCCGAGCTTTTGGTTGAAAGCTTAAAAAAGGTACAGCTTCAATTACAGCAGAATTATAATATTACCATATTGAGCGATAACAATATTGCCAGTATTAAAGCCTTTGGCACCACTCTTATTAAAGGCTTATTAAACGAGAGCGTAAATTTTTTTGGCACCATAACCATGTTGTATTTCTTCCTGTATTTTATGCTTATTGGCATAAACAGGTTAGAAGCCTCCATCGTATTTTTTCTACCTTTTAAACGCAGTAAAATTGAGTTGTTTGGAAAGGAACTGGTTGCCTTAACTTATAGCAACTCAATTGGTGTACCAGCTATTGCATTTGCCCAGGGAATAATTGCATATATCGGGTATTTAATTACCGGAGTACCCGAAGCAGGGTTTTGGGCAGTAATAACGGGGTTCTCCTCTATTATTCCCTTAATTGGCACCGGCCTGGTTTGGTTACCCATTACTGTTTATTTATTTGTTATTCATCACACGTGGCAAGGGGCTTTTATGATTGTATGGGGGGTGCTTGTTTTGGGCATTACTGATAATGTTGTTCGTTTTATGCTGGCAAAAAAAATGGCCGATGTGCATCCTATTATTACGGTGTTAGGCGTTATTATGGGACTAAAATTTTTTGGCATTACGGGTTTAATATTCGGACCGGTTATCATTTCCTTTTATATCATCTTACTAAAAATCTATTTTATGGAATACCACAGCAGTGCCGAAGCACTTTCCGCGAAAAAGACCCGACCAGTTCG
>JBBSJX010000348.1:0-4584 GCA_038256825.1 Chitinophagales bacterium | reverse complement strand
TAACAACGGTATTTATTACCCGCAAGTTTGTAATACCCCATGTACCCAATGTGTTTTTTACCATTGGTACGTTTGAGGTGACCCATGCCCTATTTGTGATGGTGGTTTTTGCAATACTCATGTTGTTGGCTTCCATTTCGATGATCCGGAATAAAAAAGTTTCACCAGATGAATCAACATCATCAGGAAAGAAACCCTTGCTTTTAATATTTTATGGAATAATGATTGGACTTGTGACCGGGTTTTTAGGCGCTGGCGGCGGATTTTTACTTATTCCTGCCCTTGTAATTTTAATGAGGTTACCCATGAAAGTGGCCATTGGCACTTCGCTTCTAATCATTTCGTTGAATTCGTTAATTGGATTTATAGGCGACATCGGGCGCCATTTTATTGACTGGAAGTTTTTAGCGATCGTAACCACCATTGCTATTGCCGGGGTATTTGTTGGCGGTTTCTTTAATCAAAAAGTAAATCCTGAAAAACTTAAAAAGGGCTTTGGCTGGTTTGTATTAATCATGGGTTTGTATATTCTTACCAAGGAACTGATATTAAAATAGGCAAGTGACTATTGTCACAGATTTTAAAAAGTGAATAATAGAATTTTACCTCACTAAATAAAAATTTATGAAAATTGATCAAATTTATACAGGTTGTTTGGCGCAGGGTGCTTATTATATTGAGAGTGATGGAGAAGCAGTTGTAATTGACCCGCTTCGCGAAGTGGAGCCCTATATTTTAAAAGCGGAGAAAGACAACGCAAAAATAAAATACGTTCTTGAAACACACTTTCATGCGGATTTTGTATCGGGACATTTAGATTTATCGAAGAAAACAGGCGCACCCATCGTTTACGGGCCAAATGCCCAAACATCGTTTGATGCAATTATTGCAACCGATGGCCAGGAATTTAAAGTGGGTAAGATAACCATAGTTGCGTTGCATACCCCGGGACATACCATGGAAAGTACCAGCTATTTACTTAAAAACGAAGAAGGGAAAGATGTTGCTTTATTTTCAGGAGATACCTTATTTATTGGTGATGTTGGCAGGCCCGACCTTGCACAGAAAGCAGGTAAAATGACCAAGGAAGACCTTGCCGGAATATTATATGATAGCCTGAGAAATAAAATAATGCCGCTTGCTGATGATATTGTAGTGTACCCTGCACATGGTGCCGGCAGTGCGTGTGGAAAAAATATGAGTAAGGAAACCACAGATACTTTGGGCAATCAAAAGAAAACAAACTATGCATTAAGGGCTGATATGACAAAAGAAGCGTTTGTAAAAGAAGTAACTACCGGACTAACAGCCCCTCCATCCTATTTTCCTTTAAATGTTTTGATGAATAAAGAAGGTTATGAAAGTATTGATGAAGTGATGGAGCGCGGTACCCATGCCCTATCGCCAGAGGCTTTTGAAACGGCTGCAAACGAAACAGATTCGCTTATTTTAGATACGCGGAGTCCGCAGGATTTTGCAAAAGGTTTTATACCAAACTCAATAAATATTGGTATTGATGGCGGCTTTGCCCCCTGGGTTGGCTCATTGATACCAGATATTAAGCAGCAGCTTTTAATTGTTACCGATGAAAACCGCGAAGAAGAAGTAATTACCCGGTTAGCAAGGGTGGGATATGATCATACAATCGGATATTTAAACGGAGGATTTAAAGCCTGGAAGGAAAGTGGTAAAGAAGTTGAACATATAAATTCAATAGAGGCTAGAGAATTAGCAGCAGCAGTTGCAAAAAACGGCATCCCCATTATTGATGTTAGAAAGGAAAGCGAGTACGGAAGTGAGCATGTTGATGGAGCCATTAATCTTCCTTTAGATAATATAAATGATAGCATGAATGCAATGGATAAAAACAAAACTTATTATGTTCATTGTGCCAGTGGTTATCGTTCTATGATTTTCAATTCTATATTATCGGCAAGGGGGTTTAAAAACCTGGTAGATGTTACGGGCGGCTTTAAAGCCATAAAGGAATCAGGTACTTTAAAAACAACTGATTTCGTTTGTCCGACTACTATAAAAGCTAAATAAGCTTCATGAACTTTGTCAGATGATCCGGTGATTGTATGAAGACAGGTTCAATACAAAGAAATACTTGGTGAGAAATAATTTTACTTAAAATAACCGTTAAGATTATAATTGGGCACTTTAAAGGTGCCTTTTATAAATTACTTTGCATTCCTTAATTTAATAATACCATTATGCTTTTCAAAAACCTTTTAACGTTATCGTTGGCAGTAGTACTAACTTTTGCTTCCTGCACAGGTAGTGCACAGCAAAATACCAACCTGAATACAACTGAATTTGAAAAAGGCATTAAACAAAACGATATTCAGTTATTAGATGTACGCACCCCGGCCGAATATCAGAGCGGTCATCTGAAAGATGCCTTTCTTGCCAACTGGAATAATAAAGAAGAATTTATGACGCGGGTTAAAGCGCTCGATAAATCAAAGCCTGTGTATACTTATTGCTTAAGTGGCGGAAGAAGTGGGGCTGCTTTAAAATGGTTAGTAGAAAACGGGTACACCGCTTATAATCTTGATGGCGGTATAGCTGCCTGGAAAAAAGATGGCAAGGATGTAGAAGCCGCTGCAAACGTTAAGCAAATTACTATGCAGGAATACCAGGCAATGATCCCATCTGATAAAACAGTTTTGGTTGATTTTGGAGCGGTTTGGTGTCCACCTTGCAAAGTGATGAACCCGATTATCGACTCATTGGCCAAAGCTAAAATGGGTAGTATGCAACTTGTAAAAGTTGATGGTGGCGACCAGGTTGAAATTAGCAAACAACTGAACATTGAAGCGCTCCCTACCTTTATTGTTTACAAAAACGGTAAGGAAGTCTGGAGAAAAACTGGAATTGTAGATGCTGCCGAAATTGAAAAGAATCTGAACTAAAGTATGCCCTCATAAAATGAAAGCTGTCCCTAAAAAAGACGGCTTTTTTTATTGTTAAAAAGCTGACTAATTTTAAATTATTTTCATCAGTGTGACAGATGTCACAAAATCAATTAATTGTTTTACCCAAATTTATAAAACAAAAAACAGGCTACTTGCCTGCCAATTATCATGAAAAAAAATTTAAAAGAAAACTGGCCTTTATACCTCATTTTCCTGGTGGTTACCGTATTTGCCCTGAAAGAAATTATTTATGATCGCCAGGAAAATAAAACACCCGGGGCTATTAAAGCGCCGGAAGCCAAAGAAGAAAATAAAGAGGTTTGGATGGCTCCCGGCATATTATCGGACAACACACTTACCGGAGATCAACTTAAAATGGTTTCGTATGGCCAGGAACTAATTGCACATACAGCAAAATATTTAGGACCGCAAGGCAGCGTTAACCAACTAAGCAATGGGATGAATTGCCAAAACTGTCATTTAGATGCAGGTGCCCGGCCGTGGGGCAATAACTATTCCGCAGTGGCATCAACCTATCCAAAACTCAGGCAACGCAGCGGTATGATTGAAGGCATTCCAAAACGGGTGAATGATTGTTTTGAGCGCAGTCTGAATGGAAGAGGATTAGATACTACCAGTTTAGAAATGCAATCAATTGTGGCTTACATGGAATGGCTGGGAAAGAATGTAAAAAAAGGTGAAAAACCCACCGGGGTTGGCATTGATGATCTGGCATACCTTGATCGTGCAGCTAGCCCGCAAAAAGGCCAGATTGTGTATGATACCAAGTGCCAAAGTTGCCATGCTGCCAATGGAAGCGGAATGAAAAATCCAGATGGTAAGGAATATGTTTACCCACCATTGTGGGGTGAACATAGTTATAATATTGGCGCCGGATTGTTCCGCCTTTCCCGATTTGCGGGTTATGTAAAAGATAATATGCCTTTTAACCAGGCAACACATGCCTCACCTGCTTTAACAAACGAAGAAGCCTGGGATGTAGCCGCGTTTGTTAATTCGCAACCAAGACCAAAAACCGATTTATCAAAAGATTGGCCAAACATTGAGGCAAAGCCAATTGATCATCCTTTTGGACCATATACCGATGGGTTTAATGAAGCCCAACATAAGTTTGGACCCTTTGAACCAATAGTTACCAGGCGTAACCAAATAAAAAGTAAAGCATCCTCAACTACGGCAAATAATACAAAATAGTAAAGCCGGTTGGTACCAGGCTATTGTAAAAGCATTTAGCTTTTGTTGCAGCCAGACCGACTACTGGCGGTTCGCAAACTTGTACTGTACGAATACAACGGAGCAAAGGGTTGCTTATTGATATGCCATTGAAGTGATTGCGACGCAACGATGACGCTATGAAATACAATAGTTGGTACCCTAAAAAAAACAGCAAATTATGACAGAGCAAAACAGCAGGCGCAATTTTTTAAAGTTTTCTACATTGGCGGGGTTGGGTATAGCTTCCACTCCCCTATCATCTATGGCAGAAAAACAACCACAGGAAATTATGGAAGAAAACGTTCCTAATTTAAAACCGGGACAGCAAATAGTAACCTTACTACAAACAACGGATGTACATTGCCAATTGCACCCGCACGATGAATTGTTTTGGGAGCATGGCAAAGCTGTTTTTCGTAAAACAGGC
>JBBSJX010000347.1:0-4605 GCA_038256825.1 Chitinophagales bacterium | reverse complement strand
TATCGACCTGGTATACTGGATGATTGGTGATGTAAAAAATGCCCATGCCATTACGGCTAATTTTGGTCATAAGGGGATTATCGACTTTGAAGATACAGGGGCCGTTATTCTTGAATTGTATAATGGTGCTATAGGTACCATCAATTACACCGTTAACAGTCACCAGAAAAATATGGAGGGTTCTCTAACCATTTTTGCCGAAAAAGGAACGGTGAAAATAGGGGGGCAGTATTTAAACGAACTGGAGTATCAGAATATTGAAGGTTTTACTTTTGATGAACTTCCCGCAGGTAATAAAGCCAATAACTATGGCGATTATACCGGCTCCATGTCCAACCACGACAAAGTGTATCAAAACCTCGCCGATGTGCTCCTAAACGGTCAGTCCATTTCAACCAATTCGTTCGAAGCAATGAAAACAATTGAAATCATTGAAAAAATTTACCGGTCGGCAAAGAAATTAAATGACAAATAATGCGTTTCAATATTAAAGGTTCATATAAGTGATGGAACTCCATGCCCTAAAACAACAAAAGTCTTTTTTACCAACAATGACACTTTCGATAATCTGTCCAACTTATAACGAAGAGCGGTATATCTCTCAAACTTTAGATAGTTTTCTAAAACAGAAATTCCATTCTTTTCAACTTGAAATTTTGATTTGCGATGGCATGTCAACCGATGGAACCCGCGATATTGTTAAAGAATATACCAATCGCTATCCCTCTATCAGGCTTATTGATAACCCCGATCGCAAAACTCCTTTTGCTTTTAACGCTGGTTTAAAACAAGCCCGGGGCGAATATGTTGCCATATTGGGAGCTCATGCAAAATATAAAGAAGATTACCTGCAAGTTTGTTACGATGAGTTAATACGAACAGGTTCAGCGGGATGTTCCGGAAGGTTAATAACACAATCTTCCTCGGGACGCTACGAGCCCAAACTGGCAGAGTGGGTAACGTTAAGTGTTTATGGTGTTTCATCCAACTCGTACCGTACTATAAAAGAAGGGTATGCGCACACCGTGCCTTACCCCGTATTTAAAAAACAGGTTTTGGTTGACCTGGGCGGATACGATAACACGCTGGAGCGTAACCAGGATAACGACATGAACCAACGCATTTTAGATGCGGGTCACAAATTATACAGCACCTTTAAAACCGTTTGCTATTACCGGCCTCCTGCCGATTTAAAAGCCTTAATGAAGTATGCTATTAAAAACGGTTTTTGGAATGCTAAAACCATAATGATCCATGCAAAATCAATGCGGGTGCATCATTTTATACCTTTCTTTTTTACCACGGGTTTAATATTGCTGGTAATTGCCGGTATTATGGAGTTTGTCATTAACAGTACCACTTTCGGTTGGAAGGTGCTCGGTTTATTGGTAAGCCTGCATTTGCTGGTTGGCCTGGCGTTTACCATCCGGTCGTTAAAATACGATTACGATGGTCGTAAAGTGGTGCTGCCCTTTATCTTTTTTGCTTTTCACTTTTGTTATGGCTGGGGCACTTTAAAAGGTTTGGTTAACCCAAAAAATGATTAACCATAATGCCCAAAAAAATAATTATGTAACTCGGCATAAATAGTACTATTAAACATCGTTGCAGCCTGACCGCCCACTGGCGGTTCGCACTCTTGTACATTTTGTATGCTGTGGGGCAGCAAATACCTAAAATCCAATCCTGCTACTACCTATGAAAATTCCTTTCTCTCCACCCTTCATCGATGAAGATGTAAAAAACGAAGTAATTGCCGCCCTCGAAAGTGGGTGGATTACCACCGGGCCTAAAGTAAAAGCTTTAGAAGAAGCAACGGCTGCCTATGCGCAAATCGATCATGTGCTGTGTGTAAATTCAGCAACTTCAGGTCTCATGCTCACCTTACATTGGTTGGGTATTGGCCGTGGCGACGAAGTAATTATTCCGGCGTACACTTATTGTGCAACGGCTTTAGCAGTAATGCATGTAGGTGCCACCCCTGTTATGGTTGATGTGGAGGACGATTTTAATATCAGCCCACAAAAAATAAAAGCAGCCATAACCAGTAAAACAAAGGCCATCCTACCGGTTGATTTTGCAGGGTGGCCCTGTGATTACGATGCTATTTATGATGTGGTAGAAGATGAAGCAACTAAAAGTCTTTTTATTCCAAAAGGCAAGGTTCAGGAGCAATTAGGACGAATTGCCATTGTTTCAGATGCCGCCCATTCTTTTGGAGCAATTTATAAAACAAAGCGATCCGGTAGCCTGGCTGATATTACCGTGTTTTCATTCCACGCCGTTAAAAACCTTACTACGGCCGAAGGTGGTGCCATCTGTATTACTATGCCGGCACCATTTATAAACGGTGATATTTATAAAACCCTTCGCCTCTGGACGCTAAATGGCCAGACAAAAGATGCTTTTTCAAAAAGCCAGGCAGGTGGATGGCGTTATGATATTGTATACCCTGGTTTTAAAATGAATATGCCCGATGTATGTGCAGCCATTGGCTTAGCCCAGATCCGTAAATACAACGAGCAAATATTAATGGAAAGAAAAAGAGTTTTTGAATATTATAATGACTTTTTTTCAAAACAGGATTGGGCAATGGTTCCTTCTTACGAAAAGGAAAATTGCCGTTGCAGCTATCATTTATATCCATTAAGGATAAAAAATATTTCTGAAGAGGATCGTGATAAAATTATTGATATTGTGGCCGCAGAAGGAGTGAGTGTGAACGTTCATTTTATTCCGCTACCCATGCTCACTGTGTTTAAAGATCGTGGATATTTAATAATGGATTATCCGGCTTCTTTTAATAACTATGCAATGGAAATATCGTTGCCTATTTACCCTCAATTAAACAATAATCTTTGCGAAACCATCGTTAATACAATAACAAGAGCTGTAAAACAGGTAGTTAAGTAATGAGCACCATCCGATTATTAGACTGTATATTTTCTATTACCTGCTTGATATTGATCAGTCCCTTGTTGTTACTGATAGCTTTAATTATAAAGCTAACTTCAAAAGGGCCGGTATTATACAAACAGGTAAGAGTGGGTAAACATGGGGCTGATTTTAAATTGTATAAGTTCCGCACTATGAAAACAGGCTCAGAAAGCAAAGGCTTATTAACCATTGGCGGGAGAGATAGCAGGATAACCACAATTGGTTATTATTTACGCAAGTTTAAGCTGGATGAATTACCTCAGGTTTTAAATGTACTAAAAGGAGAGATGAGTGTAGTGGGGCCAAGGCCCGAAGTTAGAAAGTATGTTGATTTGTATAACCCGGACCAGTTGATGGTATTAAATGTATTACCAGGAATAACTGATTACGCATCTATTGCCTACCGAAACGAAAATGAATTGTTAGGAAAGGCAGCGGATCCCGAAGCATTTTACATACGGGAAATAATGCCGCGTAAAATTGAATTGAATTACAACTTTATTAAAAACAGAAACCTGAAAGAATATTTATTTATCATTTACAAAACTTTTGTAATATCAATAAAAGGAAATTAGTGATAAAAAAAATATGGATGTTGTATAGTATATGTAGTTTTAAATATTAGGCAACCTATTTATATGTGCTTTCGTCCTAATTTAATACTGAATTTGTTTTACTTAATAATAAAAGGTGAATAAAAAATTCTGGCAAATGAAATATGACTTATCGTTTCCTTTAAAGTTTACACATTTTGATCCAAGCAGCTTGGAAGTAATATATATACTTAAAAACCAGACAAAGTTTTGAAAAACTTACGGAAATTTTTATTGAGAAACAGGATAGCTCCAAAATGGCTGATCTTTTTACTGGATCTTTCCATTTGTTGTATCTCTATTGTTTATGCAAATTATTTAAGGTTAAATTTCGATTTTTCATTAATCACATTTTCCGATATGATTGATGACCTTTCTGCAACATTTATTTTAAATGCAATTCTATTTTATATTTTCCGCACTTATCATGGTATTATTAGGCTTTCGGGTTTTCAGGAGGCGTTTAGAAGTATAACCGCTGTATTTTATTCCTTCTTTTTAATGTTACTGGCAAACGTTGGTTTAAGCCTTTTTCAGAAACCGCCTTTTGTTCCTTCCTCCGTTTTATTTATCTATTTCTTTATCGCATCATTTGTTGTTTTCGGTTATCGTTTATTCATTCAGCATTTATACCGCATTAGCGTAAACCAGGAGGATCATATTCATGTAGTAATTTATGGTGCAGAATTAAATGGTTCCGTTCTTAAAAAAACAATTGAACAAACTTCAAACAACCGCTATAAAATTGTTGCTTTTATTGATGATGATGGCAATTTGGTGGGTAAAACAATTGATAATGTAAAAATCTACTCTTTTCAGCAGGTTAAACATGTTATAAAATCGTGGAATATTAAAATGTTGTTTTTTGCTAAATTGGATTTTGATTTAGACAAAAAGAACCTGATTGTTGATTATTGCCTGGAACATAGCATTAAAGTAATGAACATTCCACCCATGCGTGAGTGGATACAAGGTCATTTAAATATTGACCAGTTAAGAGAAGTGAAAATTGATGAATTACTGGGCAGGCCGCAAATCAATATAAGTAACGAGCATATTATGAATAACCTTCGTA
>JBBSJX010000346.1:0-4622 GCA_038256825.1 Chitinophagales bacterium | reverse complement strand
TTCCATAAACCGGGTGCCAGGTTCTGTCGCTTAAATAACCAATAATGGGTTGTACCAGCAAACCCGTTAAAGGGGCGGCAATCCATAAAATGGGAATATCATCAATCTGCGCTCCCAGGGTTTGAAAAATCCGGCTCACATTGGCGTTTTGCAGCGCAAAGCCAAATTGAATACCCAAAAAGCCGAAGCTCATATTAAAAATCTGGCCTAAGGTTAGGCGGGGTTTGGCGGTGGACTGCTTTGGTGCAATTACATCCACAGTTTCATTTTGCATTTCAATCGTTAATAAATGAATGTGTAAAAGTTACATAAATAAAAATAAACTAAAATAGCATCCGGCAAATAATTGCTGCGAGAATTTATTACTGTGTAGGTTTATTTTAGTTTTTTATGGGCCGGGCATTAGTTGGTTTAGCAACATCGTTGCGTCGCACACTTGTACAGCAGTTAAAATATTCGTCTTTAATAAACAGGTAAAGTACCCCACCTGCAATTTCAATTAACTTTTATTGAAAGTTGTAAACACAATAATTACTATAAAACAAATCCCCGCCTAAGCGGGGAATATTGTACAAGAGTGCGAACCGCCAAAAGTCGGTCAGGCAGCAACGGCTGCTTAATAAATATTCAATTGCCGGGCTCCTGATTTATATTTATTTGACGGCATATTATTGTATAGTAAAACCATCAGGCAAAACTGAATTTTTCTTTACTACTACTATGTGGTCTTTAATCGTGTACAATTCATGGTCAGCATCGGCAATACCGTTGCCACCAATAATTTTTACATCGTTACCTATGCGGCAGTTTTTGTCGATGATGGCGTTTTTTATATAACACCTTTCGCCTACCCCAATTTTTGGAATACCCGAAGTAGCATTACTGTTAATTAATTCAAGGGTTTCGTAATAATCGTTACCCATTAAATAGGTATTTACAATGGTACTGCCATACCCAATTCGTGAACGTATACCAATCACACTATGTTCAATACGGCTGGCGTGAATGATGGAACCTTCGGCAATCAACGTTTTTTCGAGCGTAGTGCCACTGATTTTTGCCGGTGGCAACATACGGGGTCTTGTATAAACGGCATTCGTATTGTCGAATAAATTAAAGGGAGGCAATTCATCTGTAAGCGAAAGGTTTGCTTCGTAAAACGAAGAAATCTGTCCGATATCTTCCCAATAACCTTCGTATTGGTAGCTGGTCACTTTATGGTTTCCAATTACTTTAGGGATGATTTCCTTTCCAAAGTCTTTGTCTTCAGGATATGTTTCGAGAAGTAACTTGGACAACACATCGCGGTTAAAAATATAAATACCCATAGAGGCCAGGTAAATTTTACCTTTTTTACGCATGGCATCCCCGGTTTCGCTATCCCAGCCTTGCAACAACTCGTTATTCGGCTTCTCAATAAAATCAGTAATTAAAAACTCATCGTCTGCTTTAAGTATACCAAAATCTGAGGCATCTTTTTCGGTAACGGGGATAGTAGCGAGGGTAATATCTGATCCATTATTAATATGCGACTGGATCATTTCTTCAAAATCCATTTGATATAACTGGTCGCCGCTAAGTATAAGTACATACTCCGACTCAAAATTATAAATATGCTTTAACGATTGGCGTACCGCATCGGCTGTACCCTGAAACCAGTTACTGTTATCGGGGGTTTGCTCTGCAGCTAAAATATCTACAAAGCCGGTACCAAAAGCACTAAAATGATATGTGTTTTTTATATGCTTATTCAGCGATGTTGAATTGTATTGTGTTAATACAAACATCCGGCTGATGTTATTATTAATACAATTGCTGATAGGAATATCAACCAGCCGGTATTTACCTGCAATAGGTACTGCCGGTTTACTACGACTTGCCGTTAGGGGGTGTAACCGGGTACCGGCTCCTCCGCCAAGAATAACTGCAACAACTGATTTTGAAAAATTTCTTTTCATATTATGCCAATTTAAATAGTGAATATTTATTTAAGACTTGTGTATAAATCTATGTATTGCTGGGCACTTTTATCCCAGCTATTATCTGTTAACATCATGCGCTTTCGCATCCAGTCAAAATGTCTTTCATCAGCATAAACGCTTACGCCCCGTTCAATTGAATAAGTTATATCGCCAACGGAAGCATGGTTAAAACGTATGCCATAGCCACCAGGATCGCCCATATCAATAACAGTATCTTTTAAACCACCGGTACTTCGTACTACCGGAACCGTGCCATAGCGCATGGCATACATCTGGTTTAATCCACAAGGTTCAACCCTGCTGGGCATTAATAAAAAGTCGGCACCTGCATACATTTGGTGACTTAGCTGTTCATTATAACCAATCATGGCATTGTAGTAACCCGGAAAATGATCTGCCATATTGCTTAATTGCCACTCTACGTGCGGTTCGCCACTGCCCAATATTAAAAATGCAACTTTACCCGGTAAGCCGTAAATGGAAGCCATGATACTGTCGGGTAAAATATCTGCTGCTTTTTCGCCAACCAACCTGCCAATAAAAACAAACAAGGGTAGTTCTAAATTTAAACCAAACCTTTCGCATAAAACTTTTTTATTTGCAAGTTTACCCTCTTTAATATTACTGATGTCAAAATTATCGGTAATATAAGTATCCGTTTTGGGATCCCAAACCTGGGTATCTATACCATTCAAAATGCCTGAGCATTTACCTTTTTCATATTCAAATAAATTTTCCAATCCATTTGCTGAGGCTCTTAATTCCTCCATATATGTGTAGCTAACAGTGGTAACCTTATCGGCACATTTAATTCCGCATGCCAATGGATTAATCGTTCCGGCCCATTCTAAAAGGCCGGCATTCCAGGCATCATGATCGGGAATATACATCCTTTTTTCCCAACTGATCCAACCCTGGTATTGAGCATTGTGAATGGTGATGACTGTTGACACTGATGCGAGGTTTCTGAAACCGTGGCAATATTTCATCATAAACGGTATTAGCCCGGTATGCGAATCGTGGCAATGAACAATTTCGGGGCGATGCTCCCATTTATTTAACCAATCCACCACTGCAATCTGAAAGGCAGTAAACCTTTCTACATCATCATCATAACCATAAACTTTTTCACGGTCAAGTAAACCGTTGATGTCAACTAAGTAAAGATCGAAGCCAAGTTTATTATGTTTCTCCTTTATTATAGTATACGAAAAATTATAGTTACCCAGGTAACTATCTCCTTTTGCATGTACATCCCACTCATTATTGAACAAAAACTTTGTACGATACATAGGCATGATCACTTTTGCATTATGTCCTAACTTATTTTGGTACTTAGGTAAAGAACCAACAACATCGCCTAAACCACCGGCTTTGGCAACGGGATAACATTCGGCACTTATGTGTAATATTTCCATGGGCAGATTTAAAATTAAATCAATGTAACAATCATTTTGTTATTAGCAAACAATAATCAATATTTACTACTTAATTAATTTCTTTTACTTTCAATTTCTAAAAACAAATAAACATGGCAGGAGCATCCGCAAATTTATCCTCCCAAAAAATCGAATCGCAAGGTATCCCTACCAATTATGGAGCATTGGGTACCCTGGTTACCGTTTTCTTTTTTTGGGGCTTTATTGCAGCAGGCAATAGTATATTTATTCCTTTCTGTAAACACTATTTTAACCTCGATCAGTTTCAAAGCCAATTAATAGACTTCGCATTTTATGGTGCGTATTACCTTGGAGCACTTGCTTTTTTTGCTTATGGTTCGTTTGGTGGAAAAGATCTTGTAGGTAAATGGGGTTACAAAAAAAGTATAGTTTATGGTTTACTATTTTCGGCTATAGGCGCTGTTGCTATGATTATTGCTGTAAATGCAAACACTTTTACCGGTATGCTGGTGGGTTTATTTGTGGTGGCTTTAGGCTTTTCGTTACAACAAACCGCAGCACAACCATTTGCTATTACGCTGGGCGATCCTTCAACCGGTACCAGCCGGGTTAACCTTGGTGGAGGTATTAATTCCTTTGGTACGATGATCGGGCCTATAATTGTTGCGCTTGCCTTATTCGGTTCCACTGCCGCTTTATCCGACGAACAAATTGCAGCGCTTACCCTTGATAAAGTAATTTTATTGTATGCATGTGTTGGTGCCTTATTTGTAGGCGCTGCAGCTCTTTTCCATTTTTCAAAAAAAGTACCTTCCGGTATAATGATTGAGAAAACAGAAAAAGCCAACAAAGCATTGTATACCCTGCTTATTATGACCGGCTTACTGATTGTAATGTTTGCGCCGGTTTTTAATAGTTATAAAACTGACCTTACCAATGCAAGTGCTGAAGCTTTGCATGAACTGGAAACTTATAGAATGAAGTGGTTGTTTGGAGCCTTATTGGTTGTGGTTGTTGGATTATTGGCTTCTTACATGTTTGCTAAAAAGAACCCTGACGGTTGGGGCGCTATGAAATACCCTCAATTAGTATTGGGTATGCTTGCATTATTTTTATATGTTGGTGCCGAGGTAACTATTGTAAGTAACTTAAGTGAATTGTTGGTTAAGCCCAACTTTGGAGGATATCAGCCTTCGCAGGTAGCACCATTTATCTCCATGTATTGGGGTAGTATGATGAT
>JBBSJX010000345.1:0-4633 GCA_038256825.1 Chitinophagales bacterium | reverse complement strand
TCGCGGTACGCATTCATCCAGGCACCTGAACGTTTGCCGGGCCGGGCATAGGGATCAAAATACCATAGGCCCACCTGCTTGCCGGTGGTTTTATCGTTTACCAGCCAAACTTTTACATCATTGTGATATACCGGCACATTATTTACCGGCGTAAAGGTGAAATTAAACAACTCGCCTGCTACCCAAAACATGCCTTCGCGTAACTTATCCAATTGCAAATATTCCTTTACTTCGTTCTGATCCAGGTCATATTTATCCTTGCGTACCTTTTCGGCGTAATAGCGGTAATCCCATGGCTCAATGGTAATGTTGGCTCCTTCCTTGTTTGCCAGGGCCTGCATGTCTTTTACTTCTTCATGTACCCGTTCTACAGCAGGCTTCCACACGGCCTCCATTAATTCCATTGCTTTTTCGGGGGTTTTGGCCATGGTATTTTCGAGCCGCCAGTGTGCATGGGTTTTGTAACCTAGCAAATGTGCCCGCTCTGCACGTAATTGTAAAATTTGCGTAATGAGGGCATTGTTATCGGTTGCGCCATTGTTATCGCCACGGTTAATAAACATCCGCCAGGCTTTTTCGCGTAAATCCCTGCGGTCGCTATAAGTTAAAAACGGGTCGATTGAAGAGCGGGTATTATTAATGGCCCACTTGCCCTGATATTTATTTGTAGCAGCAGTGGCGGCTGCATTTTTTAAACCTTGTGGTAACCCGGCCAGGTCCGCTTGGTTATCAATTACCATAACCTGTCCTTCATCGGCCAATAGGTTTTGACTGAATTGGTTAAATAAGCCCGCCAGTTGCTGGTTAATTTCGGAAAGGCGTTTTTTGCTGGCACTATCCAGTTTGGCACCGGCACGTACAAAATTGTTATAGTATAACCAGGAAAGCCTTTGTTGTTCGGGTGTCAGGTTTTTTTTAGCAGGCGAGTTATATACCGCTTCTATCCGTTGGAACAATGCTTTGTTTTGGATTACTTCATCGTTAAAAGCAGCCAGGCGCGGTTCCATTTCGGCCTGTATTTTTTTCAACTCTGGCCCATTCATGCCGGAACTCCATATATCATAAATGGTTCGTACACGCTGTAACATTTCGCCAGAGCGCTCCAGCGCAACAATGGTATTTTCGAACGTAGGCTTTTGTGGATTAGATGTTATTTTATCAATTTTCGCCTGCTTTTCGGCCATTGCCGTTTCCAGCGCTGGCTTAAAATCGGCCAGTTTTACCTGGTCAAAAGGAGGTAGCCCACCATAAGGGCCGGCCCATTTTTGCACCAGCGGGTTTGCCGATGCCTGAGGGTTCCAAACTTCGCCGCTCAATATTTCATTTCCTGTATTCATAGTATCGTTTGTGTTTACAATTGCCACGCCCAGGCTGGCAAGAGCGGCCATAAGCCACGCATTATAATTCGAAAATAAATTGCCCATTATAAAAATTTAAAATTAAAAACTGCAAAGCTCCAAATTAACCAAAATGTATTTTATTGAAATGCTAATAATCTCCAGATAGCGTGTAACAACGGCATTTAACATTTTCTCGGAGGGAAAGTTTGTGGGCCCATCACTTGATGGTTTGGGCAGCATCGTTGCGTCGCACTCTTGTACTTTTTAAGCCTTAGGCAGCATTTATAATATTGTATTCAACAAAAGAAGCAACCAGATTTTAAACCGGTTGCTAATGGTTTGCAGTACACGAGTGCGACGCAACGATGATGCTATAAAATACAATTGCCCGGCTCATAAAAAATAAAATATGTATTCTTATTTGGCCGGTGCTGGTTCAGAATTGGAAACAAAGGCAAAGTGTTTACTATCGGGCGACCAGGAGTTTACATTAATAGTTCCCTGGCCACCATATAAATGCGCAATCACCCTGGGGGCGCCACCTGCCACCGGCATTAAGCGCAGCATTACCCGCTTATTGGATGGGTGCGAATTGGGTTCGATACTGGTTGGAAAGGAAATAATGGCCATCCATTTTCCGTCGGGCGAAATATGGGGAAACCAATTGTGGTATTCATCAAAGGTGAGCTGCTCCTTAGCCGATCCATCGGGTTTCATTCGCCATATTTGCATGGTGCCGGTAGGGTTGGCATTGTAGTAAATGTATTTCCCATCGGGGCTATATTCGGGTCCGTCCACATGGCCGCTGGTATTGTTGGTTAAAGCAGTTTCGGCCTTTGTTTGAATGTTTACTTTATACAGGTTGTAAATTTTGCTGCCATCGCGCTGGCCTACTACGGCAACTTCTTTACCATTGGGCGACCAGCCATGCCAGTAACTGGGCATTTGTTGGGTTACCTGTGTTGGTGTTCCACCGGTTAGTGGTAAAACATATACGGTGGAGCCTCCGCCCGCAGTATCGCGACGGCTGCTGATGGCTAACATTTTACCATTGAATGAAATGCCATGATCATTATTATTGGCTTTTATAGTTCCTGTGTTGAGTACCTCGGGGGTGCCACCTTCTATGGGGATGGTATATAAAAGTCCTTTTTCGTTGTACAATAATTTTTTTCCATCGGGCATCCAGTTGGGGGCTTCAAACCTGGTCTCGCTTTCCCTGATAATTTTACGATTGCCATTTTCAATATTTACAATTTCCAAACGGCAACCCAGTGAAGGAATGTTGCGGGCAAGTGTACGGTTAATAATGGGATTGGGATGGTAATCCATAGGTACCGGTTTGTCGATACGCACATTCCACACCTTTGCTTCGGATGTTTGATCGGGATTGTGGGAAGAAATGAATAAACCGGCCAGAACAGAATCTTTTAATTGGGGCATTTCGGTGGTGCCCACGTCCTGCAACGGTTCGCCAAAGTTGGCAACCCGCATAATGAGATTTTTACCGGCACGCTCTAATTGTATAGTGCGAAAAACTACTTTTTTTGCATAAAATATTTCGTCTTCAGGGTCGCGCATATAAGCACCACGTAGGGGCCGCCATTGTAAAACGGTCAACCCATCCCCATGAACAACAGCGTTTATACTTGCTGCAGCTTCATCAGTTGATTCGCGAACCATCCATCCAACTTTTCGGTGAGGATCGCCCTCATTGCCTGTAAATTCAAAATCGGCGGTGAGTATAAAATCGCCTGCTATTTTTTTGTATAAGTATTGAAACTCATCGCGGTTAAACCAAACGTTGTAGCCGGATCCTTTTAGTTTATAGGATTGGTTGGTAGTATCGTATTGTGACGACCCGATATTTTTTGGGTTGCCTATATCGGCACTTTTAGTAAACTGGCCTATGCTGTTGTTTTGACCAGTGGCAGAAACAGTTATAATAATGCAGGCAAAAAAATATAAAAACTTCATATGGTACCAGATATTAAATTTATTAGCAAAAGGTAAAGAATGTTTCAGCCAAATGAACCGGAAAAATAGGTAAAACCAGGATTGCTAGCGGCAATTAATAAAAAAGAATTTCTTCAAAACA
Organism: Chitinophagales bacterium; assembly: GCA_038256825.1. Lineage (GTDB taxonomy): Bacteria > Bacteroidota > Bacteroidia > Chitinophagales > Chitinophagaceae > Segetibacter. The sequence continues at coordinate 1,195 of JBBSJX010000345.1, read as the reverse complement.
AGCATATAAAACCTAAGGATAGTGCTGTAGATTTGGTTTAATAATTTAAGTGTACCGAATATAAATCAAGCTTATAAATGACCACCCAAAAACAACCCAGATCTACTATCGGATTTATTACCGCTTTTATTTTTTTGGTGGCATTTGTGATTTCGTTGCTTGTTCAACAACCGGAATGGAGCGGTGGGCTGCTCATGTTATTTTTTGTATCCATGGCCTTGCAGTTTAGGAGAAGCCCTTTGCTAAAAGGTTTTTCGTTTACGATGATGATTTTTGCTGCAGTTAGCCTGGCTATGTTTTATCCCCGGTTTTTTATTACCGTGGGCGATTTTAAATTATCGAAACTGATTATTCCATTATTGCAAATAATTATGTTTGGTATGGGTAGCGAGCTTAGCCTTAAAGAATTGGGTGCCGTATTTAAAACACCCAAACAAATTGCAATAGGCGTGGCTTGCCAATACACCATTATGCCATTGGTTGGATTTTCGCTGGCCAACCTTTTTAATTTTCCCAACGAGATTGCTGCAGGAATTATATTGGTGGGTGTTTGTCCCAGCGGGTTGGCATCAAATGTAATGTCGTACCTGGCAAAAGCAAACCTGGCACTGTCAATTGCTATTACAACGGTTGCAACATTATTATCGCCTCTTTTTACACCTTTATTAATGCGGTTGCTGGCGGGCAAATTTGTAGATGTTCATTTTTGGGATATGGCCTGGGATACAACCAAGGTGGTACTTATACCCATACTGGCAGGTTTGTTATTTCATTACCTGCTCAGGGGTAAAATAAAATGGTTGGATAAGATTATGCCACTGATTTCGATGGTGGGGATTACACTGATAATAGTTGTAATTACAGCGGCCGGCAGGGATAGTTTATTGAAGGTGGGTTTATTATTGATACTGGCCGTGTTTATCCATAATGTTTCGGGTTATTTATTAGGATACTGGTCCGCACGATTGATGAAATTTAAAGAAAAAGAATGCCGCACCATTTCCTTGGAAGTTGGAATGCAAAATGGCGGACTTGCTTCGGGTTTGGCTTTACTTATGGGTGGCTTGGGCACCATTGGCTTGGCTCCGGCTATTTTTGGCCCTTTAATGAATATCACGGGTTCATCGCTGGCAACCTGGTGGCATGGAAGAACGCCTTTATCAGAAGTTGTAGTGACGGAGGAAAAAGAGGTGAT
>JBBSJX010000344.1:0-4634 GCA_038256825.1 Chitinophagales bacterium | reverse complement strand
ACAGTTAACGCGGCCTTTTCTTCTTCTTCTTTTAGCTGCTTTACTACCTCCAGGGCCTCTTCTACTTTATCGCACATAACAGTAACCAATGCCCCGGCCGGAGCATTTTTATAGGCGTAAATAATAGCTTCCTTTTGTTGCAAAACGGTAGTAACCGGTATCTGTTTCTGGCTGGTTTCATTAATGCCTTTAATTAATAAGGTCTGAAGTTCATTACTGTTTCTTCCACGCAGGTCATAATCTTCACGAATAATTATTTCGTCGAAGTAACGGGCGGCAATACGGCCCAGTTCGGTAATGTCTTCATCTCTGCGATCGCCTGTGCCCGATACAATACCAATTTTTGGCGTTCCATCCAGCTTCGATATAAAGTCGCACAATAGCTGTAGCCCGGCTGGGTTGTGGGCAAAATCTACCAGTATTTTAATATGCTTAAATTCAAAAAGGTTAAGCCTCCCCGGCGTTAATACCGGCGATGGTACAAATGTTTGCAAAGCCAGTTTTATATCTTCTATTTTAATGTTTTTAAACAAATATGTAGCCAGCACCGCCGGAAGTGTATTCATAATGTTGTGTATAGCCTTGCCCCCGAATGTTAGTGGTATTTCGCTCACCTTTTCCACTCTTATCTTCCAGGTACCTTTTAAAATGGAAACGTAGTTGTTTTCGAACACCGCTGCTATTCCGCCTTCTTTGCAATGTTTTACTATGCGGGGATTATTTTCGTCCATACTAAATAAGGCAATGTTGCACTCAAGCTCTTTTCGCATGTCGTAAACCAGGTCGTCATCGGCATTTAAAATGGCAAAACCATGTTTAAAAACCGTTGCAGGCACCACCGATTTCACCCTGGCCATCTGTTCTATATTTTCTATGCCACCCAAACCTATATGGTCTGCGCTTATATTAGTCACAATCGCTATATCGCAATGTTCAAAGGCAAGGCCGCTTTTCAAAATGCCTCCTCTGGCACATTCCAACACGGCAAAGTCAACCGTAGGATCTTTCAATACAAACCTGCTGCTGACCGGGCCGGTACAGTCGCCCTTCATCATCAACGTATTTTGAATGTATACGCCATCGGTGGTGGTAAATCCAACTTTATACCCGGCCGATTTACAAATGTGTGCGGTCAACCGGGTGGTGGTAGTTTTTCCGTTGGTGCCGGTTACAGCAATAATGGGTATTCGACCATTGCCCCTGTTGGGAAACAACATTTCAACTACCGGCTCAGCTACGTTGCGGGGTAGGCCATCGGCGGGTTCAATATGCATTCTAAAGCCGGGTGCAGCATTCACTTCCAAAACGGCGCCGCCGTTTTCTTTAATGGGCAACCGTAGGTCGGGTGCCATAATGTCGATACCGCAAATGTCGAGACCTATTATTTTGGCAATGCGTTCGGCCATAAATATGTTGGCCGGGTGCACCTCGTCGGTCACATCGGTACTAGTGCCGCCTGTACTAAGGTTGGCGGTTGGTTTTAGCAATACCAGTTCATTTGCTGGTGGTACAGTTTGCAGGGTATATCCCTGGTCGTCGAGCATTTTTTGTGTAAAACTGTCGATCGTAATCTGGGTCAGCACCTTTTCGTGTCCATAGCCACGGCGGGGATCCTTATTGGTTTCTTGTATCAACCATTCAATGTTATGTTCGCCATCGCCCTTAACACTTGCCGGCGTACGTAACGCTGCGCAAATAAACTTATAGTTAATTACCAAAATCCTGAAGTCGAAGCCAGTAATAAATTTTTCGCAAATAACACTGCGGCTATATACCTGCGCAGCTTCTAGCGCTTTTACGGCAGCCTCCCAATTGGTTATATTGGTTGTGGCACCTTTGCCATGATTGCCATCTATTGGTTTCAGTACTAGGGGATAACCAACGGACGCTATCGCATCTTTCAAGCCTTCTTCGTTTCGTACAATGGTTCCTTTGGGTACTGCAATTTCCGCCGCACCCAGCAGGTTTTTGGTTTCCTCTTTATCGCCCGCTATATCTACCGCAATGGTTGAGGTGGTACTTGCAATAGTAGCCCTAATTCGTTTTTGGTGCACACCATAACCCAATTGCACCAGGCTATGTTTATTTAACCTGATAAAAGGAATACCTCTTTTACCCGCTTCTTCCACAATGGATCCGGTGCTGGGCCCCAGCCGGGTATTTTCCCTTATTTCGCGCATTAATTGTAAATCAGGCTCCAGGTCGTAAGTGGTATCATCTGTCAATGCCTGGGCTATTTTTATGGCGGCTCTGGCGGCATACACACCAGCATCTTCTTCCAGGTAACTAAATACAACATAATATTCGCCGTGTTTACCCGTTCCCCTTGTGCGACCAAATCCGGTATCCATTCCCGCAAGTGTTTGTATTTCTAATGCAATGTGTTCTATCACATGTCCCATCCACGTGCCTTCTTCTACCCGTTGAAAAAAGCCACCCGCTATTTCTTCACTACACCGGTGTTCGTACATAGAAGGGATAAGTGTAGACAGCCTTTCCAAAAAGCCCGGAATGATATTGGTGGGCTTATCCTCCATTTCTTCCAGGTCAAGTTTCATTTGAATTAGTTTAGGTCGCCTGATGCTCCAGTAGTTGGGGCCACGCAAAACTTTTAATTCTTTTATTTTCATTGGTTACTGATTTTGAGGTTTGCACCTGTTACGCCACTATGATTTTATATTGGATTAAGATTGACAGGTGAAATAAGCTGCAACAATATACCAAACCTTGTTGAAGAATAAACTTTTACTGTGTAAGTATTTAATCACTTAACCTATACAAATAATTATTAATTGTTTGGGTAAACAATGTTTCTTGTGATTGTGCTAAAAGTCATTTGGAGCAATCACTTTTTTGTTTTTTTTGATCAGGGAAAGAAAAAAGCAATTCATTATGTGTCTACATCTACTTGTAACCCTTGATTTTGCACTAAAAAATTGTTGCGGTTGTAAATATTTTATTGCAAAGGCGGGTAACACTAATATTGTTTTAGTTTTGAAAAAATGAACAGGGAAAATTATTTAATCACATACCGGCTTATATATAGTTGAGTTTTAATTTTTATAGATGAGTATACCTTCGGGCAAATTAATTGCTATTGGTGGAGCAGAAGACAAAGGATCTGAGATAGATAAGTCGGTAAGATATGTAAACAACCTCAACTTTTTTGAGCTTGGTATTTTACGGCGCATAGTAGAAGAGGCTGGGGGTATAGATGCACGGATAGAGGTAATCACTACCGCATCGATGATACCTTTTGAAGTGGGCAATAATTACCTTGAAGCATTTGGCCGCATAGGCTGTACCAATATTGGTGTAATGCACATTCGCAACCGGGCCGATGCCAACCAACCGGAATATTTTGACCGTATGAAGACGTGCGACGCCGTTATGTTTAGCGGAGGTAACCAGTTGAGATTAACAACCACGTTTGGTGGTACTGCTTTATTTAAATTGATATTCCAAAAATATTTTACCGAAAACTTTGTGGTGGCGGGTACATCGGCAGGGGCTATGGCCATGGGCAACACTATGATATATGAAGGTGAAGCTAGCTGGGCGCACCTTAAAGGCGAAGTGAAGATTACCACCGGTTTGGGTTTTATGGACAATGTAATATTCGATTCGCATTTTGAAAAGCGGGGGCGATTTGGAAGGTTGTCACAGGTAGTTGGCGCTAATCCATCGGCTATAGGCATAGGCCTGGGAGAAGATACCGGCATGCTGATAACCGGGGGAAACAAGATGGAAGCTATTGGAAGCGGCATGGTGGTTATTATTGATGGTCATGATATTTTACATTCAAACATAGCCGACATACCCGAAGGAAACCCCATGAGTATACAACACCTTGTTGTACATATATGTGCCAAAGGCAATGGGTTTCTGGTTAAAGAACGTGCTTTTACAGAGTAGGTGATACCTGAAAAAGTGGAATATTAATAGTTGTTATGGGATTAACCTAACAATTGTTCACTGTCATCCCTACAGCATGTAATAATTTCAATACATCATTCAAGTAAACTTTATAACATGTATTTAAAAAGCAATAAATGACGGGTTCAATAAATTCTGCTTGTTGTAGGTTAATTCATGTACCAAATCCGCCTGGTAAACTTTTTTATTTACAGCGTTTAAAACGGCATGTGCTGCTGCAGTATCCCATTCCATTGTAGGGGCCAGTCTTGGATAAATATTGGCTGCACCGTCAGCCAGTAACATAAACTTTAACGAGCTGCCCATTGACTGTAGTTCATAATTTTTAAAACGGTCAATAAAGGCTTCTGTTTCGGCGTTGCTATGTGACCGCGAAGCAACGATGGTGATAGGTTCCTTTTGCAATAGATCCTCCATTGAAGTATCGTCAACACCCTGTAAAGCTGTTCGGTTTCCATTTACAGTTTTATAAGCACCATACCCTTTTGCCCCGTAGTATAGGGTGTTAAGGCAAGGTGCATACACCACACCGGCAATTGGAGCAGTGCCTTTCATTAAGGCAATATTTACTGTAAACTCACCATTGCGTTTTATAAACTCTTTAGTGCCATCTAATGGATCAACCAGCCAATAATAATCCCAAACTTTTCTTTCTTCAAAAGGTATGTCACGACCCTCTTCGGAAAGCAAGGGGATTT
>JBBSJX010000343.1:0-4696 GCA_038256825.1 Chitinophagales bacterium | reverse complement strand
TTCTACTCACTGCAAAGGAGATTTTAAAATTAATTTTTTTAAATTAAATATCATAATTATTTTGAACCATGCTTAAGTACTTCTATTGCAGCCTGACCGCCCGTTGGCGGTTCGCACACTTATACCTCAACAAGTATTGCAATTAAAAAAACATTGTCAAAAACTTTTCTTTCTAGCGGATAGTTAAGCTTAAACAACCGGTACAAAAACCTATAACTTTAAATACATTATCCATCTAAAAAATAATTTTCATAATAGTTTATGTATAAACCCTGCCGTACTTTTTTGTTCATAATTGTTTTAATATTTTTATTTGATAGCCAGTCATATGCTCAGTCAAAAGTTACACCCGACCTGGCAGCACGTTTTCAAAAATTAAGTGATACTTTCCGGTGGAACCATACAGCTTCCATTCCATTAGCCTTTACCACACATCATCCACAGGGCATGGTAAAAGCAGGCAATCATTTTTACATGTCATCGGTTGAGGTTATAAACCGCGAAGCCGGTAAAGGGGTTGGTCACTTATATAAATTCGACGACACGGGTAAATTATTAGCGGATATAATACTGGGTGATGGTGCCATATACCATCCCGGGGGTATTGACTTTGATGGAGAATTCATTTGGGTACCTGTATCAGAATACCGCCCCAACAGTCATTCCATTATTTATAAAATGGATGCTGAGACTTTGGTAACAACGGAGGTTTTTCGGTTTAACGATCATATTGGCGCGATTGTACACAATACCAAAAACAACACCCTTCATGGTGTAAGCTGGGGCTCCCGAAAATATTATAGTTGGAAACTAAATAGCAAAGGATTTGTAAAAACCAGAAATCAAAACGGGGCCATAATCAACCCATCATTTTACATAGATTACCAGGACTGTCATTACGCAGGTAATAACCTGATGCTTTGTGGAGGACTTAAAAATTATAAAAAGGGAATTCTAAATTTTGGTTTGGGTGGAATAGAATTAGTGAACTTAAAAACCCACCAGCCAGTCTATCAGCTTGCTATTCCGCTTTGGTCGCCCGGCGGCCGCCCAATAACTCAAAATCCTTTCTGGCTCGAAACTACTGCTGAAGGCTTGCGGGGTTACTTTGCACCTGATGACAATACATCCACCCTGTTTGTTTACGATATAAAAGTTTATTAGACTGAACCTTTGTAAAAACTTAAAACTGATAACCTAAGTAAGCAGTACACAATATGTTTTTGTGTTTTAATTTATAGCGAACAGCTTAATTTTGCAGCATTACAGTAGCAAGCATTATTTACTATAGTAGCACAATTATATATTATGAACCTAAATTTTCAGGAACTGATACCCTCCGATTTTCACCCCGCTTCAAAAGTTTGGATTTACCAGTCGAGCCGCTTATTTATGCTGAGTGAAGCATTAGAAATTGAAGACCTTTTGACGGAGTTTGTAGAAAACTGGAAATCGCATGGTGCCGAAGTAAAAGGTTATGCAAATATGTTTTTCGGTCAATTTATTGTTTTAATGGCTGATGAAACCCAGGCAGGAGTTAGTGGTTGCAGCACCGATAGTTCAGTGAGACTGATAAAGGAAATTGAGCAAAAATTCAACGTTAACATGTTTGACCGGTTGAGCCTGGCTTTTTTAGTAAAAAATAAAGTTCAGCTTTTGCCTATGTCGCAATTAAACTATGCAGTTGAAAATAATTTTATAAACGCTGACACCATCTACTTCAATAATATGGTGCTTAATAAAGAGGAATTGTTGAACAACTGGATGATCCCTGTAAAAAATAGCTGGCTGGCCCGTAAAATAAAAACACCACAAACAGCATAACTAGATTCATTAAGTGTAAGCAATATTTTCCGTTAACCTAATGGCCCTTTAAAATATTTTCTGAAAAAGCATTATAGAAGCACTGCCGATGAACGGAATGCGACGCAACAATGTTGCATGGCCATATAAAAGCTGGTACCCTTCTTTATTATAAATGCTTTACCTATTTAAACCGCATCATAAAACCAATACCCATAAGGCTTTTTAGTTGCAATGCAGCGCTAGTTCCATCTTCGCCAAAAAGACGAACATCATCATCGTAAATAAGATCGAGGTTATAGTTTACGGAGAAATATTTATTGATTTTGAAAGAAAAGTAATTGGTCATGAAAATATCAATGTTCTCCGGCTTGTCGGCATAGTTGCTAAACAAATCCATCCGCCCTTTATACGATACATTTTTAGGAAACAGTTGCCTGTAATTTATGGAAGCAAACGCACCCACCTCGTTCATTGAATGGCGGCCCGAGTCTACACCGTATGATCCTTTATTTGACAAAAAATCATTAGCCACAATTACCCACCTGCTGGTTAGGGGAGAGATGAAAGCAGAAAGATTTTGCGAAGGTTTATAATCCAAACCAACCGATGTTAGTACATACGCAGGCGACAACAATGTAGAAGTAAACACCCCTCTTGGATTGGGATAGGTATAGCCATCAAAAAACTGTGTACGAAAGTTGAATAAGCCCGTGAGGTACATTTTACCATTATAGTTGTAACCATATTTTGATAAAATATCCAGGCGATCATCATTTTTTCGGCTACCTAAACTGGTTGATTGTACAAAACCAAAATTAAAATCGGCACTGTTGTCCCAATTGTGCTTGCCTTCTTTAAAAAACAGGAAATAATTGACGTAAGAATTAATTGACATCGAAAATTTATCGCCACCTGCAGCCCAGTTACTTAACGATCCCTGCGAAAGGTTAACATTAACCAACCCACCGCGTTTCCATACCCATGGTATGGTATCGGCAATATCCTTTTTAACATTTCTATTAATTTCCGTCTGTAACTTTTTAACCGTAATATCCTGTGCTTTTATACCTGTACTTACAGTAAAAATAAAAATCAGGGCGTAGAGTATTCGCATAGTTCTATTTTTAAGGGCGCAAAAATAGGCGTTAATAATTTTAAAAGGAGTTCATTGGTAAATCTTTTGATGCGTAAACAACATACCCCCAACCTTTGTGCTTTGGCAGTTAACCAGTATTTTCGCGCTGCGCTGAAAATTTTTCAGGGTGTATTTACATTATTCAAATTAAGTAACAACTAATAATAAATAATATGGCTTACGACGTTATCGTTTTAGGAAGCGGCCCGGGTGGGTATCCTGCAGCAATCCGCGCCTCACAACTGGGTTTAAAAGTTGCCATCATCGAAAAAGAAAGCCTTGGTGGTGTTTGCCTTAACTGGGGTTGTATTCCTACAAAAGCTTTGCTTAAAAGTGCACAGGTGTATGAATACCTGAAACACTCAAACGACTATGGTATTGAAGCCAGTGGCGTTCAACATAATTTTGGTTCGGTAATAAAACGTAGCCGTGGTGTGGCCGATAAAATGAGCAAAGGTGTTCAGTTTTTAATGAAGAAGAATAAGATTGATGTGATTATGGGTTTTGGAAAACTGAAAGCCAAAGGCCAGGTTGAAGTAACAGCAGCCGACAACAGCAAGCAGGTTGTTGAAGCTAAAAATATTATAATAGCAACGGGTGGCCGTGGTAAACAATTACCCAACCTACCCATTGATGGTAAAAAAATTATTGGCTATCGCGAAGCAATGGCTTTGCCTAACCAACCTAAAAGCATGATTGTAGTGGGAAGTGGGGCCATTGGGGTTGAGTTTGCCTACTTCTATAACAGCATGGGCACAAAGGTTACTGTTGTTGAATTTATGCCACGCATGGTTCCTGTTGAAGATGAAGAAATATCAAAAGAACTGGAAAAGCAATTCAAGCGCCAGGGCATAACGGTAATGACCAACGCCTCGGTTGAGTCGGTTGAGCAAAATGGTGAAGGTGTTATTGCTAAAGTAAAAACCCAAAACGGCGAAACTACATTGGAAGCGGATATTGTATTAAGCGCTGTTGGTGTTGTTGCAAACATCGAAAACATTGGCCTGGAAGAACTGGGAATAAAAACCGAAAAAGGTAAAGTGGTAGTGGATAAATATGGCCAAACCAATGTACCCGGGTTTTTTGCAATCGGCGATTGTGCTCCCGGCCAGGCGCTGGCACACGTTGCAAGTAAGGAAGGTATTAATGCAGCAGAATTTATTGCGTATAACGAAAAGAAACTAGCGCATAAGCCTGAGGCTATGGATTACAATAACATTCCAGGATGTACTTATTGCTCACCCGAAATTGCGAGTGTTGGCTACACCGAAAAAGCAGCTAAAGAAGCCGGCTTTGAAGTTAAGGTGGGTAAATTTCCTTTTATGGCCAGCGGTAAAGCAAGCGCCAGTGGAGCAACCGAAGGTTTTGTAAAAGTAATTTACGATGCTAAATATGGTGAATTTTTAGGTGCACACATGATTGGAAACAATGTTACCGAGATGATAGCCGAGGTAGTTACAGCACGCAAGCTTGAGACTACGGCGCACGAAATACTAAATGCCGTTCACCCGCACCCTACAATGAGCGAAGGCTTAAAAGAGGCTACCGCAGTTGCATATGGCGAGGCGACTGATATTTAATTGAAATGTATTTATTTTTTAAAAGGGCTGCTGTTTAGCGGCCTTTTTTATTTTATGGACCCAGCATTATTCTTATTATTTAGCATTGTTGCGTCGCACACTTGTACGGCAAACCTTTATGCAGCAAGTATGTTATAAAATGCCCTGCATATTCAAAATGCATAAGTTAGTAACC
>JBBSJX010000342.1:0-4697 GCA_038256825.1 Chitinophagales bacterium | reverse complement strand
CGAAAAGGAACTGGCCGACCTGGAAAGAGACACCAGGGTTCTGGAAAAATTTGCCAGGGAGCGTTTTTACCTTAAAAGACCCAACGAAGATGTATTTATAATTTCCGACAGCAAAGAATTGAAAAATTAGAAAGCAGGCACAATAAATGATTTTAATCTTCGTTTAATAAATACGGATATTGATCGCATTCTTAACTTTTTTATTTATTGCTATGGCTAAATATACAACTGAGGACCTCTTACTCTACATATACGGGGAAACGACTGATGCAGAAACTGACTTAATAAACGAAGCACTTTTGCACGATTGGGATTTAAGGGAAAAATATGATGTTCTTAAAAATTCAATGGACACCTTAAATAAAATGATGGTAAGCCCACGTGCAGAATCTGTAAATGCTATTTTAAAATATGCAGGGGTTTCTGTTGATGTAGAACACGAGTAGATAACTTTAAAAATTTTTTTAAACCGGTATCTTCGATCTTAGTATGACTAAGAAAGAACGATACCGGTTTTTTGTTGACTATTTCCTTGAGCATGCCCCCAATGCTGAAACGGAACTTATTTATAATAATACCTATCAATTACTCGTAGCAGTAATACTCTCTGCCCAATGCACCGACAAGCGGGTAAATATCACCACCCCCGCCATATTTCAAAAGTTTGCCACCGTTAACAAATTGGCAGGTGCTGCATATGAAGAGGTGTTTGATCTGATTAAAAGCATTTCTTACCCAGGAAATAAATCAAGGCATTTAATTGGAATGGCCAATATGGTGGTTGAAAAATTTGATGGCGAAATTCCCTTAACAGTTAATGAGCTGGTACAATTGCCGGGGGTGGGTCGCAAAACAGCCAATGTAATTACCTCGGTAGTGGATAACCAGCCCAATATGGCTGTTGATACCCATGTCTTTCGTGTTTCGGCCCGCTTTGGATTAACAACCAATGCAAAAACGCCGCTGGATGCCGAAATGCAACTTATTAAGCATATTCCGGGTCATTTAATTTACATCAGTCATCACTGGCTCATTCTTCATGGAAGGTATATCTGCACTGCAAGAAATCCTAAATGTGAAGTCTGCGGATTAAGAAATGCCTGCAAATATTATAAAAAGCTTAAGAGCTAAATTTTCGGGGACGGATTCAAGTAAACTTTTTATCTTAACATTTTACTCGCCAAACTAACAAAATGTCTAGGGGATTGATGCGGTTTTTTTTTCTGGTGGTATTTCTATGGGCAAAAAGTTCTTATAGCCAATATTATTTTTATAATAAAAACTATTATGATAATGATATTGTTTTTGAGCTGGGTGGAAGCATTGGGGTAATGAATTGTATTACTGATTTGGGAGGAGAAAAGTCAAGACGTTTTTACATAAACGAGTTTAGCGGCAAGAATAATAAGCAAAGTCAAAGTATATATTTTGGATTTTTATACCAGCAGGTTGTTGGATTAAGATTCGAAGCTACCTGGGGCAACATCCAGGCATATGATAGTATTTTAAAAACCTCACCGCCATCCAGGTTTAAACGAAATTTAAGTTTTAGAAGCAGTATACAGGAAATTAGCCTGATGGCTGAATTTCATCCATTAATGCTAAAATATTTTGAAGATGGCCCTCCCAGGTTGTCGCCATATGTTGTGGCTGGGGTGGGCTGGTTTTCATTTAATCCACAAGCTAATTTAAATGGTAGATGGGTTGACCTGCAACCTTTACGTACCGAAGGCCAGGGTTTTGCCGAATATAAGGACAGGTATCCTTATAAATTACACCAGGTTAATATTCCCTTTGGGGGCGGAATTAAATACGAAGTATCACAACTCCTTAATCTGCGGTTAGAGTTTGTTCACCGTATTTTATTTACTGATTACCTTGATGATGCAAGTAAAAATTACATTAACCCTATTTTATTTAATAAATACCTTTCTCACGGCAATGCTGCCGATGCCCGTGCTTTATTTTTCAGGGGCAATTATCCAATTAAATTTCCCGGAGGTACCCGCGGCGATCCCAAACAAAATGATTCTTATTTTACTTTTAATTTTAAAGTGGGCTTAAACCTTGGCCGAACCTCTGCTCATTAATTCCCCCTTTTAATATCTTTTCAATTACTCTATAAATTTTAAAGGGTTTATTATTTACTTCATAAGTTTTCTAAAAAAATTTATTGACATTTAATGGTGGGGCATCTTTGCAGGAACAATTTTAGTACTACAGGGCAGCAGGTCTTCCTTTTTTAAATCTATCTTGTTTACTTCCGGGCATTTTTAATGCTTTTGCCTGAGTTATAAGATGAAGACTTTTAAATTTCAGTATTCAAAATGGGGTACTTAAAGTCCTATAGAAGTTTTATTAATAGTCAGCATGTTTACGAAGGTATCCGCGTTTCGGTGGGTATACTCATTCCTGCGCTTTTAATGGCCTATTTTGGTTTATTGCAAAGCGGCATTGTGTTGTCGTTGGGCGCTATGTGTGTTAGCGTAACCGATAGCCCGGGGCCCATTCTCCACCGCCGCAATGGTATGCTGGCTTGTATTCTATCCATTTTTGTTGTTTCTGTTTTTACCAGTTATGCCGCTGTATCAGCGGTTACCATGGGATTTGTTTTAATAGTAATGTGTTTCTTTTTTTCGATGCTGGCTATTTATGGTGCACGTGCAGGTGCCGTTGGCATTGCTGCGCTATTAATATTAGTGCTCGAAATTGATAAGCACCGTCAAGGCTGGGAGGTATGGGTGCATGCCTTATACCTTGCTATGGGTGGGCTTTGGTATTTATGTTTAAGTGTATTACTATATAACGTAAGGCCATACAAATTACCCCAGCAAACTTTGGGCGATAGTATACAGAGTATTGCAGAATACCTGCGGCTGCGCGCCGATTTTTATAATAAAGAAGTGGATTACGATATAACCTATCGTCGCCTTTTGCAACAACAGGCTCTTGTACAGGAAAAGCAAAATATGTTGGGCGAACTGCTTTTTAAAACAAGGGATATTATAAAAGAATCCACCCCTACAGGCCGCATACTGGTAATGATTTATATGGACATAGCCGATATGTTTGAGCGTATTACGACCTCGTACCAAAATTATGAAACCCTGCACGATCACTTTGACGGTCTTAACATATTACAACATTTTAATGCCCTTGCTTTAGAATTGGCAAACGAAATAGAAACCATAGGTATTGCCATAAAAAGTGGTGTGCCATCGGGTCACGATGCAGGCTCCAATCTTTCTTTTCGCATAAATGAAACGCGAAAAAGACTGGATGCATTAAGGGAAACCCACCTTAGTAATGATAACATCTCCGGGTTTATGAGTTTACGCCGCATCCTCGAAAATATAGAAGACTTAAGCGACCGGGTTAAAACCCTGCATCAGTATACCACATTCAACCCATCGTTTACTACCAAAGCCAGCCACCAAATTGATTATGGAAAATACATCTCTCACCAGGATATTTCCACCGATTTGTTTATCAATAACCTCACCTTCAAATCCGAAATATTCAGCCATTCGCTGCGGTTGAGCATTACTGTTTTATTAGGCTACCTGGTGTCATTATTTTTTCCTGTTGGTCACGGGTATTGGATTTTGCTTACCATAGTTGTTATTCTTAAACCTGCTTATAGTTTAACCAAAAGCCGAAATAAAGATCGTTTAATGGGTACGGTGCTGGGAGTATTGCTGGGGTTGATTATACTTTTTTTGGTTGATGATAAAACGGCTTTACTCTTTATCATGATCCTGTTAATGGTGGGTACCTACACCTTTTTAAGAAAGCATTATTTTACCAGTGTTGCTTTAATGACTCCCTATATCATTATCTTTTTTCACCTGCTAAATCCTAATAGCTTTAAGGATTTGCTGGCCGACCGGTTAATTGATACAGCAATAGGATCCGCTATTGCATACGCCACCAGCCTGTTATTATTTCCGGCCTGGGAACGCGAAAAAATAAAACCTATAATGGATGCTATGCTAAATGAGGCTACTACCTATTTTAATATTATAGCAGAGGAGTTAACGGGTGCTACAAATTTCAGTGCCCGGCAGGTTGCCCGTAAAAATGCTAATGTTGCCCTGGCAAATTTATCGGATGCCTTTAACCGGATGCTGGCCGAACCTAAGCGCAAGCAACAGGGAATTAAGGAAATACATCATTTTGTGGTGTTGAGCCATATGTTGTTATCGCATATAGCCACGTTATCGTTTTTTGGACAAAAAAATGTGAATGCCTATAACACCCCTGCCTACTTTGCGGTGGCCGGCAATATAAGTTTAAGCCTTGATAACGCAAAGGCCATCCTCAATGCCGATCCATCGGTAAAAGAAGAAGCTTCTATACAAAAAGATGCGTTGCGAAAACTAAATGAGCATGCTGATTTACTGGTGCACAAAAGACAGGAAGAAATAAAGGAAAGTTTTGCTGACACCGAAACCAAAAAGGAATTGGTAGTAGTAAAATCGGTGGTAGACCAGTTTAATTTTATTTACAACATTGCTGTAGATTTTAATAAAACAGCCAAAGCGGTTGTAAGTATTGTATAATTTTTTAATAGTCGTATAATCCAGAATGGTATCTCCAACATTCATTTTTTACCATGTAACAGCAACCAATTTTCAAATGCTTTCCTGTTAAAAAATTGAAATTTAAAATCAGGTGATATAAAAAATTTTACATAT
>JBBSJX010000341.1:0-4705 GCA_038256825.1 Chitinophagales bacterium | reverse complement strand
TTTACAAATGCCTGGCTCATAATTTTGTGGTTTAATTAATTATTATAACCTAAAAAATAATGCCGGGTTATTTGGTACCCGGCATTATTACAGCAGGCATCATTCTTGCGTCGCACTCTTGTACATTTTAGTTTTAAGCAACAGTTAAAATCCCTGGTTAAGTAATGCCTTTTATAATCTATAAAAAACAAATTATGTTAAGGCAGGTTTAAAAGAAATCTTATACATACTTTAAGATAAACGGGAACAATTTTAGATACTACGCATGTATGAAAAACATAAAAAATACAATCACTATACTGGCAGCAATGGTGTTAACATTTACAACTTTTAGTAACCCGTTGTTTGCACAGGATGAAACAGAAAACAAAAAGGCAGAAACAATTGAAGAGCATCTTCGAAATCAATCGTTTGTTTTTGTGGCCGATGTAGCCTTCCCCATGCAGGGGCGTAATATTCAATTAACCGGCAGGTACGATTTAAGCGTGTCGGGCGATACCCTTAAAAGTTACCTTCCCTACTTTGGCCGGGCCTACAGCGCACCCATAAACCCTGCAGACGGTGGATACATGTTTTCGTCGGTTGGCATTAATTATAATGTAACCGATAAGAAAAAAGGAAGCTGGCAGATAGAAATAGAGCCCACCGACCGACATAAAGGAGAAAAATTTATTTTAAGTGCCTATCCAAATGGTACTGCAACCTTGCAGATAACCAGTATCAACCGTCAACCTATAACATTCAGGGGGTACATACCTGAGCAACAGGAAAAGAATTAGACAAAAAAATACCAGGTGATAAAAGATGACCAAAGGTTTGCGGATGAACGTACTGCGACGCAACGATGAACCACATTGTACTTATGCTTGTAACAAAATAATAATTAATGCAGGCAAATTATTTATAATTTTTTAATAGTACTACTTTACCTGATTTGGCCGATTGCCTTGCAGCATCCAGTATTTTAACAACTGTCATATTAGTTTGAAGAGAATACAACCCGTTTGCAGGCACCTGTATTTTACCTTTTACAACATCAGCTAAATAAGCAAATGGATCGGGGTAAACATCCATTTCCTGTGTTGTGACTTTTATACTTTTTTCCTCGGGGTTTTGGTGATTGCGCAGGCGCATATTGGTACTGTTATCGGCAAAAATAGTTCCGGTTTCGCCATACACTTCCATATCCTTTCTGCTAAAAGGCCAGTTCCACGAAGCTTGAATTACCGCAACTGCCGAAGGATAAGTAACAATTATCGTTGCATCATCATCAACTTTGGGGTATATAGCGGGCTTAAATTGTTGTGTAATTGCTGATACCGATAATGGCTCCTCCCCTTTCATTAAAAAAGTCATCAGGTTTGCGCCATAACAACCAAAATCAATTAATGCACCGCCACCATTTTTAACCGGGTCGGTCAGCCATTCAAAAAACTCGGGGCTCACCCCAATTTCTTTAGGCCCATTATGCCCGTCGTGAATAACCACTTTGCAAATGGGGCCAACAAAATTATCGTTTACAAGCCTGTATGTTTTTTCGGTGCTCGCATACCACGAAGTCTCGAAATTGGTTAAGAGGAAAATATTATTCTTTTTAGCCAACTGCTCCATTTTTTTAGCATCCTCGTAAGTGGTTGCCAAAGGCTTTTCCACCATAACATGAATGCCTTTGGGAGCGCAAGCCTCAACAACCATTAAATGCTCGTTTATGGCACCAAATGCCACCACAGCGGTCGGCTTAACTGCGTTGAGCATATTCTCAAGATTGTTGTAAAAAAGTGACCGGTCGAGGCCATATGTTTTAACCAGTTTATTTACCAGTTCAGTGTTTGGCTCATAAATACCTACCAGTGTTACATCTGTTTTATCCTTCCGTTTTAAAATCCAGGGCACATGACCGTGTGTTGCACGGGCAACCGCTAAACGCAAAGGCGCATCATTTTTTTGTTGACCAAAAGTTTTAGAGTTACCCATTATTACAAATAAGATAATGGCGCAGCATAAAAGAACATGTTTCATAAAGCAGGATTGAAGTGTTGTAAAACTTATTTTGAAATTACAGGTATTGATTAAATAATTAGGACTATTTTTTGAGAGTATACCTAATTATACAGAACTGTGTTAGTATTTATTAAATTTCATCTTACCACTTAAAAAAAATGCATGGAAACATTTCTTATGATTTTGCTCATAGTGGCAACATTAATTTTGTTTTTCTACTTTTTATTATCAAAAAAAAAATTACCAAAAATTCTACCCCAGCCCACTGAAGCGTTTAGTAATATATTAACTGAACACGTTCCGTTTTACCAAAACCTGGATGAAGAAAAAAAAGTTCAGTTTAAAAACAGGATGAACCATTTTTTACAAACTGTAAGAATAACAGGTATCAAAACTGAGGTGGAAGAACTGGATAGGGTGTTTATTGCTGCCAGCGCTATTATTCCCATTTTTGGCTTTCCCGATTGGGAATATATTAACCTGAACGAAGTTTTACTATATCCTGGCTCGTTTAACGAAACCTTTGACCAGGAAGGGGATAACCGGCATACATTGGGTATGGTGGGTGATGGGCCCTACCAAAATGTGATGCTTTTAAGTAAGCAGGATTTAAGAGATGGATTTTTAAACAAAACAGGGAAAACCAATACCGCAATACATGAATTTGTTCACCTTGTTGATAAAACGGACGGAGCTGTAGACGGGGTGCCGGAAAATTTATTTTCCCATAAATATGTTGTACCCTGGCTAAACCTGATACAAAAGAAAATTGGTGACATTGTAAGAGAACAGTCAGATATAAATCCCTACGGCGCCACAAATGAAGCCGAATTTTTTGCTGTTGTTTCAGAATACTTTTTTGAACGCCCCGATTTATTAAAAACTAAACACCCGGAACTTTACCGCTTACTTACTGTTATTTTCAGGCAACAACCACAATAAGTATTAACAAACAATAATTACAATCATACCTTTTTACTTTTGCGAAATGGTTATTTTGCACTAAAGCATTTATTTAAAAATCAATAATTATTATTGGAGCTTTATTTAAAAAATTAAGCCAGATGACCCGCTAAGGCCATCAAATGTTTCGACAATTATGAAAAATATTTATAAAATTTGTTTTACCCTTTTGCTGGTTGTAATGATGAGTAAACTATTTGCACAGGGTAATATGTGGAAAGATGCTTCGGAAGTGAGCTTAAAAGGCGGCTTAGTTAAACGTACAATCATTCCTGATCGGTATCGTACACTGGAGCTTGACACTGCCCGGTTAAAGCTTTTCCTAAAAAAAGCTCCTAAGGAATTTTCACCCCTTTCAAAAAGTAATCCCATCATCATAACCATACCCATGCCCGACGGATTAAGCCAGCAGTTTACCCTTACCGAAACGATGATGATGGAACCGGCATTGGCTGCTGCCTTTCCTGATATTAAAACTTACAGTGGACAGGGTATTGAAGACAATACTGCCAGAATAAAGGTTGACTGGACTCCCCGTGGTTTTCATGCCATGGTATTTTCGGCGGTTTCGGGTTCCTATGCAATTGACCCATATGCTAATAATAATATTACCCATTACATTTCGTACTACAAAAAAGACCTCCCATTAAAACAATTCCAGGAAGAAATGGATCCCCTTTCCAGTAAAATCAACAAGTTAACAACGCCACAACAACGAACCCAGGCTGTTTGTAGCGGGTCAACCCTGCGAGTTTTCCGGCTGGCTGTTGCCTGTACAGGGGAGTATGCCGTTGCTGTAAATGCAAACACTAAGGCATTGGTAATGAGTGCCATTACTACTACCATTAACCGGGTAAACGGTGTTTACGAAAATGACCTTGCCATAAGGTTAACATTAGTTGCAAATAATGACAAAGTTGTATTCATCAACCCATCATCTGATCCTTTTACCCAAAATAATAATGGCCCAGGTTTGTTAACCGAAAGCCAGAAAGTTATTACGGATAGTATTAGTTCAGCAAATTATGATATAGGCCACACCTTTAGTACCGGAGCAGGTGGGATAGCGGGCTTGAGAGTGGTTTGCGTTAACAACTCAAAGGCCAGGGGGGTTACTGGTCTTGAATTTCCTACCGGCGATAGTTATGATATTGATTATGTGGCACATGAAATCGGGCACCAGTTTGGTGGCAACCATACATTTAATGCTGAAACCAGCAATTGCGGCGGGGGTAACCGATCGTCCACTACGGCTGTTGAGCCGGGCAGTGGCAGTACCATAATGGCTTACGCAGGTATCTGCTCCCAATCAAATAATTTACAACAAAATTCTGATGCCTATTTTAATTCAATCAGTATCGGTGAGATCATTGCATATGTTCAATCCAGATCGTGTTATACCACTATTAGTACCGGTAATGTAAGCCCTGTTGTAAATGCCGGAAGCAATTATACCATTCCCATTTCAACTCCTTTTATGCTAACCGGTTCAGCTACCGATGGCAATGGGGATCCATTAACCTATAACTGGGAACAAATTGACCTTGGGCCAGCCGGCAACTGGAATGCCCCTTCAGAAAATGCGCCGATTTTTCGCTCTTTTACTTCCAAAACCTCACCTATCCGCATGTTCCCCTCCATTTCGGACCTGGTAAATAATACCGTAACCATTGGTGAAATATTACCTTCCTACGCCAGGAACCTCCAATTCAGGCTAACCGCCAGGGACAACCGGGCAGGT
>JBBSJX010000340.1:0-4722 GCA_038256825.1 Chitinophagales bacterium | reverse complement strand
CAAAAAAAGCCCAATAGTGTTATTAAAGATGAACGGATTGCGACGCAACGATGCTGCTATGGAAAGTTAAAGGTGGTATATTAAAAAGTAAAAATTAAAAAGGAAAAAGGAAAAGTAATATGTTATAAGTAAAAGGGAAAAAACTATAAGGAAAAAGTAAACAGGAAAGTGGATGTGTTGCTAAACTTTATATGTGGTTAGTTCTATTTTTACTTTTTAATTTTTACTTTTTAATTTTTCATTCCCTACCTTTGCACCCGTTTTGTAAAAGTAAGTTTAGCAATAAGCTGCATTTAAAAACGGACATTACCCACAAGGCTCCAAAAGTTCCCGTCTGTTCGGGACGCCAGCAGGGTGTAATCTTATATGATTATTAAATGCCAAAAGTTAAAACAAACTCAAGCGCAAAAAAAAGGTTTCGTGTTACCGGAACAGGAAAGATCACTTTTCAAAAGGCTTACAAACGCCACATTCTAACAAAGAAGTCAACTAAGCGTAAGCGTGCTTTAAGGCAAACCGGTGTGGTACATCCGTCGAACCTGCACTTTGTTAAGCGTTTATTAGGATTGAAATAGAATCCTTTTTACTCCTGCAAAAGGTGTAAAAGTAAATTGAAAAAGATCTTATTTTAAAAAACTTGTTCCGAAGTATCGGAAATCTAAATTGAAGAAATTATGCCACGTTCAAAAAATGCGGTAGCCTCAAGAGCCAGAAGGAAAAGAATAATGGCCCAGGCTAAAGGTTACTATGGTAAGCGTAAAAACGTATATACAGTAGCTAAAAATATTGTTGAAAAGGGTTTGACGTACAGCTATGTAGGTCGTAAACTTAAGAAGCGTGAATTCCGCACCTTGTGGATTGCGCGTATTAATGCTGCAGTTAGAGAAGAAGGTTTGACTTACAGCGAATTCATGCATGCTTTAAACGGAAAAGGTATTGAACTGAACCGTAAAGTATTGGCTGACCTTGCTATGAATGAGCCTGCTTCTTTCAAAGCACTTGTAGCATCAGTTAAATAATTTTATTGTAACAGAAATTTTAAAGAACCGGGAGTGACCTTCACCTCCGGTTTTTTTAGTTTTTATATAATGCAATCAACTAATTTTGATTTTCTAAAGGTTTTTTCTTTTTAATTAAAAATTACTGATCCAAATCAATGAATAATACTTACACCGACCTGGTGAAGCAAACCTTCCACTTTCCCCAGGAAGGGTTTCATTTGGAAAACGAATACCTGCAGTATAACGATGTTGATATTAAAGCGCTTATTGATAAGTATGGTACGCCTTTAAAGTTATCGTACCTACCCAAAATTGGTATGCAGATTAATAAGGCTAAGCAGATGTTTGCAAATGCCTTTAAAAAGCATAAGTACGAGGGCGAATACAATTATTGCTATTGTACCAAAAGCTCGCATTTTTCGTTTGTGGTTGAAGAAACGCTGAAGCATGATATTCACCTGGAAACTTCCTATGCATACGATATTGAAATTATTAAAAAACTGTATGCTAAAAAGAAAGTAACGAAAGATACGTTTGTGATCTGCAATGGATTTAAACAAAAATCGTACACCCGCCGTATTGCCAACCTGATAAACACGGGTTGGAAGAATGTTATACCCGTTTTAGATAATGCCGATGAATTAAATGATTACCGTAAATCGGTAAAAAAAACGTTCAAATTAGGCATTAGGGTGGCAGCCGAAGAAGAACCAAGTTTTCCTTTTTATACATCGCGTTTGGGAATGCGTGCCAAGGATATTCTTGAATTTTATGTAGATCATATTGAAGGTTTTGAAAATAAGTTTCAACTTAAAATGTTGCACATATTTTTAAACAAGGGAATTAAGGATGATATTTATTACTGGAGTGAACTGAATAAAGTGATTAACCTTTATTGCCAGTTAAAAAAGATTTGCCCAGAATTAGATAGTATAAATATTGGCGGTGGTTTTCCTATTAAACACTCCCTTGGCTTTGATTATGATTACCAGTTTATGATTAACGAGATTGTGGGCAACATAAAAAAAGCCTGTAAAAATGCCAAGGTTCCCATGCCCAACATTTTTACCGAGTTTGGAAGTTTTACGGTAGGAGAGAGCATGGCGCATATTTATAGTGTTATTGGCCAGAAAGTACAAAACGACCGTGAAAACTGGTATATGATTGATTCATCCTTCATAACTACTTTACCTGATACCTGGGGTATTGGTGAAAAATTTTTAATGCTACCCATTAACAAATGGCAGGTAGATTATCAACGGGTAGTTTTGGGAGGGATAACCTGCGACAGTCATGATTATTACGATAGTGAAGAACATATTAACGAGGTATTTCTTCCCAAGCTTGAAGGGGAAGAACCATTATACGTTGGCTTTTTTCATACAGGTGCTTACCAGGACCAGATTAGTGGTTATGGTGGTATAAAACATTGTATGATACCCAGCCCCAAGCATATAATAATAGGTCATGATAAAAATGGTAAACTGGTAGAATGGCTTTATGCCAAAGAACAAAGCGCCCAAAGCATGCTGAAAATTTTGGGTTACTAAATATTATATTATCAATAATCAAAGCCATCCGAAAGGTGGCTTTTTTTGTGCCTGTAATTTTTAGAATATTTTCTTCATTTATCTTGCAATTAAAAAGCTTACATGAAATATTTACTATCAGCCTTTTTAATATGTTCTGCTTTTTCTTTGAAGGCGCAAACCGCTGAAGATTTGGTGAAGCAAACGGTGAATAACCTTTTTACGGCAATGAAAAACAGTAATGGAGTAATGCTTCAATCCGTATTTGCCGATAGCGCCATATTGCAAACCATCGCTAAGAGCAAAACTTCTGGGAAAATAATGGTTAGAAACGAAGCGGTAAGTGAATTTGTGAAACAGATTGCAGGTTTAGCTAAAAACGATGCTGATGAAAGAATAACATTTGGTATGATTAAGATTGATGGAGACCTGGCTAGTGTATGGACACCTTACCAATTTTATTACAAACAGCAGTTCAGCCATTGTGGGGTCAACTCCTTTCAACTGGTTCGCATCAATGGCCAATGGAAAATTCAATACTTAATTGATACCCGGCGAAAGGAAGGATGTATTGAATAATTTTTTTCCGTAAGCTCCTCCTTTTTTCAGGTGTGTAAAAACTTTAATATACCTGGATTAATCCGGTGTATTAAATACATATTTTTTCTGCCTCCTCCATTTTTTTAAATTACCAGGGTTTAAAATTTTAAAGGCTTAATTATTGTAACATTTAGGTTTCATACCTTTTTATATTAGTCTGCTTCACTTTAATCAATTACGGTTTTTTATTGTACTAGTTGGCCTTCAAACCAAATAATGATACTATATATTAAATACATGGTTAGCTTTCGTTGCATCATGTTAGTACGAGCAGAATTGAAAAACCTGGAACTGAATTATGTAGCAGTTGACTTAGGCACAATTGAAATATTGCAGGAAATTCCTTTTTCGGTTAGAGAACAATTAAAGGCTAATTTGTTAAACGCTGGTCTGCAATTGTTGGATGATAAAAAAAGCATTTTAATAGAAAGAATAAAGAATGTGATCATACACATGATACATTATTCTGATGATCTTCCCACCGTTAATGTATAGTTTAAACATACAAAGCGCGGAAACAAAAAGTCAAATAAAATTTATAAAACAGTAACGTTTTAAATGAGATAATAAAAAAAAAGCAGGGCTGATGTCCTGCTTTTTTATTGAAATCATTTTTTGCAAACTATTTTATTAGTATACATAAAGCACCCGCATTTTTTTAATTTTACGACAACCATTTTACGCAATTAAAAATGTTGCCTAATGATTTATTCGTACAAGTGAGTGACACAACTATGCTGCAACAAAGTACAACTGCTGGTAACCTAATCCTTATTTAAATACATAGGCCTGTTTAAAATCAGTTTATAAATTTTGCAATTAAAATTAAAATTTAGAAAGAATATGGGGGAGCCGGCAATAGAATGGCTATGAAGCTTTTGTTGCGTCGCACTCTTGTACTGTATTGCGCAACTGAGCTTTATTCGTTGTTTTATTCAATTAAATATTAATGATAAGGCAAGAAAAGTATGTTGTTACCAACCCCGTTTTAAATACAAGCCACCGTACTGCTCATGCGAACAATGGAACAAATTTTTTCATCTAACCTTTTAACGGCTGATTCTAAAATAGGAAAATATTGTTGATTTTTTGGATAGGTTTCCAGGCTTATCAGGTTCATTACACCCATAACTGATGTAAGAGGTTCGCGAATTTCGTGCGATTGTATCTGGGCTATTTTTTTAAATGTTTTGTTGCTTTTTTCAATTTGAACCACACTTTTCCGCAATTCATTTACCATCAGGTTCAATTCCATAATGTTGCTTACCTGGCGCGAAAGTGCTTTTAATGAATTTAGTTGCTGCCCTGTAAGATGGTGGGTTTGCACATCCATTACACACAAGGTGCCTATATTAAATCCTTCTGCACTCTTAAGCGCTATTCCGGCATAATATTTAATCAGGGGCGGTTGCATAACAAGGGGATTTTTATTAAAACGATCATCATTTCCGGCATCTGTTACTTCCATAATATCATCCTGTTGTATGGTATGTGTACAAAAAGAAGTATTTCGGGGCATCTGCTCTACCGGGTAACCATGTTTAACAGTTATCCATTGTATTTCCTTATCAAGCAAAGTAATAAATGCTACT
>JBBSJX010000339.1:0-4745 GCA_038256825.1 Chitinophagales bacterium | reverse complement strand
AATCGGGGCTATTAACCGGGCTTTTGGTTTTTCAATATACCAGCGTAAATGCAGGGTTGCTTTATTCAACTTTTTATTAAAACAACAGGTTTGAAATTTTTGGCTGAATAATTAATAAAAAGTACAAGTGAGTGACACAACAATGTTGATTAAAGATATTATGCGGGCTCCCAAAACCTTACATAATAAAAAATTACGACCAGCTAAAACAAAAAAATCCCCTAACGGATTGTAAGGGGATTTAGGTAGATGTTTTATTACTTTTACGAGGAGAATGTAGTGTCTTTCTTTTTTGCGTTTCCTGTAATTACATTGCGTAAAATGGCCTTGGCCCTTGAAAATTGCGACTTGCTGGTACTTTCGGTAATGCCCATTTTATGAGCAATTTCCTTGTGCGAGTAACCTTCAACCGCATATAAATTAAAAACAGTGCGGTAGCCATCACTTAAATTCATCGAATTTTTTATAAGATCCTTTTCGTATAGGTTATCTAAAGCAGATTTATGCTTATCGGCAATCAGGTTTTCAAGTCCTTCGCCGTGCGTAATGTTCAGGTTTTTTTTGCGGATATGCTCAATGGCGGTATTTACAAATATGCGGCGAACCCAACCATCAAACGAACCTTCTCCCCTGAAACGGTGGAGGTTATTAAACAATTTTACAAATCCCTCCTGAACGGTATCTTCAGCATCCATTTGGTTTTTGGTATAGCGCAAACATATAGCAAACATTTTTGAAGCAAACTTATCGTACAAGTCTTTCTGGCTTTTCCTGTTTCCTTTTATGCAACTTTCTATTAAATAATTCTCTGGTAATGTAAAGGTCTCTGTCATAGATTAATTTTTAACACTTTTACGCTTACCAGAGTAGTGCCAATAAACAAATCACTGTAAATCAAACCCTTAAATAATTTAACTTTATTAATTATTCCCAAAAGCATTACTTCATTCCCAAAATTGGAATTAAATTATGCTTAAAAAGTTCGGGTAATACCTAAACCAGGCAAATTTGAGGGTAAAATGTCGCCGTAATTATACGATAATCCTTGGGCTACATCTTGTTGTAAAAGCAGCGGTCCGTCCACATCGGCAACATCAATCTGAGGTAAAAAATGTGCTATTGCCGCCGAACCTACGGTGCTTTCATTCATACATCCCATCATTACCTTAAGGTTTAATTCCCTGGCTTTTTTAATCATCCGGCGGGCGGGGGTTAATCCACTGCACTTGGTTAATTTAATATTGATGCCATGAAAATGATCTACGCATTTTTCAACATCCTGCTCAAATACACAACTTTCATCAGCATATAACGGTAGGGATGATTTTTGGTACAGTACTTTCATTCCTTCCCAGTTTGCTTTATGCAATGGCTGCTCAATAAATTCTACACCCAGTGTTGCCAGGATGGCTATTTTTTCAATTGCTTCATTTAACTCCCAACCCGAATTAGCATCAACCCTTAAAACCGCATCTGTTTCTTTTCTTAAAGCTTCAACAATCTCAATGTCGTTGGCGGTTCCTAATTTAATTTTATATATGGGCCAGGGTTGTTCTTTCATCTTTGCCACCATTTTATCAATACTATCAATACCTATTGTAAAATCGGTTTGCGGTAAGGTTCCTGTTATTTCAGTATTCCATAAAGCATACAAAGGTTTATTTTTCATTTTTCCCCATAAATCCCAGGCAGCCATATCCAGGGCACAAACTAAAAAAGGATTGTTTGGAAATAAATGGTGCAGGTAGTGCCAGTAGCGTTCAGGATCGGTTAAGGCAAATTTTTCAACAAAGGTTTTCTTCTCTTCCAGGTCAGCAACCATTTGCTCAACCGAAATATTGTAATAGCTAATGGCCGGGGCTTCGCCATAACCTTTAAACGGTCCGATTGATAATTCAACAATTAAGGTTGGTTGATGGGTTTTTGTACCCCTTGCAATTGTAAATGGGTGTTTAAATGGTAATTCAAATTGCCAATATTCTACTTTCATTGCAGTGAATTTTAAAATTAAATTTAAAAAAATGCTGTTATGGCTTATAAGCATTCAGCCACCCGTTTATTGGGTGGCTGATGTATTACAAATATAAGTTGGTTAGGGATTATTACGAGCGGCCACTATCGGCAATATAATTTTTAAGTACTGTATTAAATGGCTCCGTATTCATTAAGTCTTCAAGCGAAATATGCATACGGTATTGCCAATAATGTTTTGGATTGGCAGGCACGTTAATGCGCTCATCGGCAGGTAAGGCTCGCCTTATGGATCCATCCATTCCCATTAAATCCTGCAACTGAAAAATACTCCACATAGCAGGTGAATATAAATGCTGAATTACAATTGCCGTATTAATTTCGGGTTCGCAAAAGAAAGGTGCATTGCCCCATTTACCCAATTGCTTGTTGTAAAACCGCTGGGTTTTAGCTGTATCTTCTTCCCACCATCCACGGATGGTACTCATATCGTGAGTTGATGGTGTAACCACACTTAAATAAGGTGCATCGTTTGGATGAAAAAATTCGCGTTTGGGATCTTTAGGCATTCTTTGAATTTCAAGACTCAAAATGCCTAATTCATTCATCACTCCCGGCACACAATCGGGTACCATTCCAAGGTCCTCTCCACAAATAAGCATATTGGTGCTGCGTTTTAATTCGGGCAATTTGTGCATGGCCTCTACTCTCCAATAATCATCCTGCCTACGGAAGAAGTAATTAACATACAAATCTTTTAGTTTTTGCTGAACGTCACCATCTAAATACTGAAACGAAGCGGTATTGTCCATGGAAATTCTAAAATGAAATTCCTGGCCGTTAGAACCATCTACTTCAAATAAAATAATGTTGGATATAAGGTCGAAAAGATTTGTTTTTAAGTTACCGGCTTTAATTTCTATAGAAGCATTTTCAATAAATTCTTCCACTTTGCGTTGGGTATTAAATTCTTCTCTCAGCGCATAATGACCATTACCCGTTTCGTATAAAAATGTATGTTTCACATATTCATTTTGCTCACCAAACATTTGCCAAAGTATACCATCATTTATATAAGGTTGGGTAAATCTTGCAGTATCTACATAAATCCCATGAGCATCCAGTTCGTGTTTATACAAAGGGACGGCAGGAACAAAATTGCCCATAATACCTTCAACAGCATGCATGGGAATACTCCATATCCTAAAAAAACCTAAAATATGATCGATCCTGAAAGCATCAAAGTAATAGCTCATTTGAGCAAAGCGTTTTTTCCACCAGGTAAAACCGTCTTGCTGCATACGATGCCAGTTATACGTTGGGAAACCCCAATTTTGACCCTTTACTGCAAAATCATCTGGTGGTGCACCAGCTTGTTTATCTAAATTGTATAAACCAGGTTCTTGCCAGGCGTCGGCACTATTTCTATAAATACCTATGGGAATATCGCCCTTTACAATAATGCCATTTTCGTGAGCATATTCTGCCGCCGCTTTAAGTTGCAGGTGTAAATGAAACTGAATGAAATAATGTATAGCAATTTCATGATTTGCAGTTAAAGGGGATGCGGCCAATTGTTGAATTTCGGCTTCATTATATTCACTATAGCTGGGCCATTTTGTAAACTCGGGTGTTCCATGTTCATCCCTTAAATACGAAAAGGCTGCATAAGGAACAAGCCAGTGTTTATTCTCATTAAAATATTCATTAAACTCCTCACGATTAAAAGTTTCGTCCTTCTGTGAAGAAAATATTTTTTGAATAAACTGAAGCTTGGTATTGAGTACACTTTCGTAATCAACTTTTTCAAGTTCGTTTAACCGGGTTTTTATTTCTTCCAGCGCTCCTAATAAATGTTGATTTTTAGCAGAAACAGTTGCAGGCAAATGAAGGAAAATTGGATGCAGGGCAAAAGCTGAAATTGCAGCGTAAGGATAAGAATCAACCCACGTATGGGTTGCAATGGTATCATTAACCGGTAATATCTGAATTACCTTTAACCCTACATGTTTTGCCCAATCTACTAATTGTTTAATATCTGCAAATTCTCCCACCCCAAAGCTGTTGTTACTTCTAAGGCTGAATACGGGGATGGCCACACCTGCGCCTTTAAAACTTTTTTTAGGTAAATCAGTAAATCCATCCGAAAGGATGGTTAATTTTCCTGGCCCGGCGCCATCGTAAACAATGCGGTTTTTACCTGATTCTAATTGTATGGAGCCCAGAGAATCGATTTCACTAACCCCATATTTATAAGTTATGGGATAGGAAGCTCTTGTAAGGTCCAGTTTTACCGTCCACCAATCTTCGCCCGGCTTACGCGAAAGCGTTACAGCATTCTCAGTATCCCACTTACCCAGTTCGTCGGTGCTTCCATATAAATTAATGACCTGGTTTTTTGCAAGCAAGGGGGCTTTCACCCTAAATATGTGAGAATATGCCTGGGGTTCCGATGAAGCAGATTCCGGATCAGGTTTTAATAATACATTTTTAAATGGTTCTGTAAAAAAAGTATTTTCATAATAACCTGCATCATTCCACGAATCGACCAGTCGTATTTCTTCAGCATTATAATTAGATGGATCAAATATTTTATCTCCACCTAATTCAATATTCACAATATGATCACCACTTTTTACAAAATATCTATACTCAATTGTTGATTGTATTGTATCGTCATTAATTAATACAAGTTCTCCAATCCAATAATCTTCATTTAAATAATTTAAAACCATCGCACTCTTCAAATCATTATTTCCGAGTAAAACATGGTT
>JBBSJX010000338.1:0-4752 GCA_038256825.1 Chitinophagales bacterium | reverse complement strand
TGTTGGTGACAACACCTAACAACGACATCCGCACCGGGAAGACCAACTACAACACGGGGGAATGGTTCGTGCGGACACGAATCATGGCAGCAAGTGAGTCATGGAAAAAGAAATCAGTAATCGGGTAATAGAAACGAGATGATAACATCAGCACAATTAAAACAACACATCAAAGCAACCGTAAGCTATCCGTAGAGTTTTTTAACTAATAAACGACTGCTGTCCTAAGTTTGTAACCATTACTGTCCGGTAAAAATAGGCTTAGCATAAGAAAGGAGGTGATGAGACCTCCCACCTTCCCCGCCGAGTCTCACAGTTAAGACACAAACGCGGTGAAACTCGGCGAGGAAGAGTGACAGGTGCAATATATGGCCGGGCATAAATACGTCCACAGAACGGAAATGTACCAGGTGCAGGAACTGGAAACATTAACTAATCAGTTATCAAAACATCATCCGTTTGGATAAGAAAAATTAAATTTGTGGAAACATGAATCAGATGAGTATATCAACCATAGACAAGGAGCTTTTAAAATATTTTACTCAACTGGATGAATCACAAAAAAAATCATTGTTGGAGTTGATAAAGACGTTTTTAAAAGGAAGCAAAGAATCCATGGAAAGGGTGAGTATTGTACAATACAACCGGGAACTTGATGAGGCTATGGAACGAATCAGCAGGGGCGAGTACACCACACTGGAAGCATTGGAAAAGGAAATGCAATCATGGTAAAAAAGATGCGGAAAGTTATCATAGACAACGAAGCAAAGGCGCAGCTTCGCCAGGCATACCAATTCATTACCAGGGAATCGTTGCAGAATGCAGAAGAAATAAAGGGTAAAATACTTGCTTCCATAAAAGAGCTGATTAAAAATCCGGAGAAACACCCTGCCGATAAATACAGAAAAAATAATGACAAGGCTTTTAGAGCGTATGAACTGTACAAGTACCGCATTACGTACTACATCTCCGATGAACAAATTACTGTTATCAGAATACGACATACCAAAATGAATCCTTTAGAATATTAACCCACTGCACAAGCCCCCGTAAGCAATCTGTAGTGTTCATGAAGCTATAAACGACCCCAAAGCCAAGGTTCGTGTCCGCACGAACCAATAAGGTTAGGCGGCCGAACCAATAGCATATACAACATGGTTAGGTGCATGGTAAGAGGGTAAGAGTGGGGAGGAATGGTTCGTGCGGACACGAACCTTTGGCAGCAAGGGTCTCTAATCAGACCGCAAAAGAAGGCAAGTTGCACCAGGTGTTTGAACCGTCTTTCGATGCTAAAGAATGCAGAAGAGACAGCTTTGCTAACCAGAAATTAAACTACATGCACTCAAACCCTTGCACCGGTATTTGGAATCTGGCAAAGAGTCCTATTGATTACCGGCATAGTTCTGCACTATTTTACGAAAGGTAAGCAGGGTATTTATGCAATTACTAATAATAACGAGCTAGACGATATCAACCTCACTAAATAAGCACGCCGTGTCCCTGCTCACACACAAAGGCAGGGAAAAGGAGACACAGCTAAGACCCGAGAAATCATCAATAAAAAAACTCCTATGCCGAGGAAGTAGGAGGTAGCATGTTGTTTTATTTACTACGCCGTCTACGTTCTAGCCGTGTCTCCTTTCTTGCCTCGTGTTCTCCCCGTGTCTCCTCTCATAGCATTGTGCGTAGCAGGGACACAGGGATATAATATTTGCAACTGCTGCCCTGTCTTCCCTCCCTTGCCGATGTTTCCTGCAGCCCGGGCCGTTGATTTCTATGCTACACTCGTTGGCTGTTGAACACTTACCTATTTAACCCTAATAATAATAAGCAATAGCACTTACTCTGATAAACTAGTCTGAATACTAAAAAATTATTAATCGACCTTTTCAACATCTAATCATTCATAATAACTATGTGAAAAATATTTTTTTAATCACCTGCGTACTTTTTACGTTTATTTCTCATTCACAAACATATGCAGTAAGTTTTGATGGTAGTAATGATTATGTGGAGGTGACCGATAACAATGCAATAGACTTAAGCAGCAATTTTACATTGGAAGCATGGATATTTCCTGTAGGACCGGGATCGGATGGCATCCAGGGAGGAATGATTCTGAATAAAGAAAATTCTTATGAAATAGCCAGGTTCCCTGATGGTACTATTCAATTTGCATTAAGTGCGAATGGAATAGGTAGTGATTGGGCATGGTTCAATACAAATCTTACAGCACCGCTTAATCAATGGTCTCATGTAGCGTTGGTTAAAAGCGGTGTTTCTGTAACGGTTTATTTAAATGTGGCTTCATTATATACCAACAATGCACAGCCTGCAACACTTACGGGCAATAGTCAAAACCTGAGAATAGGCAGCCGGGGATTCGCTGTTACATATTTTAATGGTTACATTGATGAAGTCCGCATCTGGAATACTGCAAGGACACTGTCCGAGATCAAAACTTATCTGTTCAATAAAAATCTTTCAAACAGCGCAAGTGGACTGGTGGCTTATTATAAAATGAATGCGGGTAGTGGCAGTATAGCGGTTAACTCAAGTACAAATACAAGCGGCATTGATGGCACGCTTACCAACGGACCGGCATGGGTGTCCAGTCCTGTGCAATATGCAAGCAATGCATTATCATTTGATGGAACAAATGATAATGTCACCATTGCCGATGACAATACATTAGATATTACTACAGCTATTACGCTGGAAGCATGGGTGTATGCTACAAAAAATTCAGGCATACAAAACGTTATCAATAAATCAAGCAGCGCAACTAATAACGGTTATATTTTTCCGCGAACCGACAATGGATGGGCCAATGCTGTTTTTTATTTGCATGTTGGCGGGGGATGGCAAACATTGTCCGCCGTTTATCCTTCACTAAATACATGGCATCACCTCGCAGCTACTTATGATGGAGCTACCATGAAAGTTTATATTGATGGAGTGCTGGCGGCATCAAGAGCTCAAACCGGTACTATTACTACCAATTCAAATCCTTTAACCCTCGGTATTCAGACAGGCACAGCAGAATATTTTGGTGGCTATGGTGATGAGTTCCGGATATGGAATATAGCCAGAACACAAACGCAGATACAAAATAGCATGAACAGTGAACTGGATCCCACATCTCAAACAGGTCTTGTAAGTTATTATACCGTCAACCAGGGAATTGCTGCAGGCACTAATACAGGATTAATTACGTTGCCCGATCAAAAAGGAACTAACAACGGTACGCTCACCAGCTTTGCATTAAGTGGCGCATCTTCTAACTATGTAGTACAAAATACCAATGTAATTGTATTGCCTTTGCAATGGATAAGCTTTACAGCGCAAAGACAAATGGATAATGTATTGCTAAGTTGGCGAACTGGCAGCGAACAAAACACAAAGGATTTTATTATCCAGCATAGAACAAATGGTGTTGATTGGAATACTATAGAAACCATGCCTGCAGCGGGCAATAGCACTGTTACAAAAAGCTATTCTTATTTACATTCATTACCGGCAACAGGTAGTAATTTTTATCGCATACAGCAAAGAGATATAGATGGCCGTAGTAACTATAGCAGCATACAGTCAATAAGATTATTTGCAGAGAGAACAACATTTGTTGTTATTGATAATCCTGTTACCCGGGGTATACTACAGGTAAAGCTAAATGCGGCTGCTGTTTTATGCCTGTATGATTCTAATGCAAAGCTGCTTTATAAAAAAGAGGTAAATGTTGGCACAGAATGGATTGATGTAAGCGGTTATATGAAAGGTATATACTTGCTAAAGGCAGATAAGCAGGTTGTGAAAATTATAGTGCAATAGAGCAGCAAAACAACACCATTCTCCTACATAAGATGGCTGCTGCCGTCACTTGTTCCGATAGAAAAAGAGGCAAGTTGCACCAGGTGTTTGAACCGTCTTTCGATGCTAAAGAATGCAGAAGAGACAGCTTCGTTAACCAGAAATTAAACTACATGCACTCAAACCCTTGCACAGGTATTTGGAATCTGGCAAAGAGTCCTATTGATTACCGGTATAGTTCTGCATTATTTTACGAAACATGTAAGCAGGGTATTTATGCAATTACTAATAATAAAGAGCTAGACAATATCAACCTCACCCAATAAGCACGCCGTGTCCCTGCTCACACACAAAGGCAGGGAAAAGGAGACCCGGCTGAGACCCAAAGGAGAGCGACTGTAAAACCTGATGCGCTTCTTCATTTTCCAAGGTCGAAGGCATAACTGTTTTGCCATCCGCAAAAAGGCAGGTGCTGTATTTGATTCCTGAATGGTGATCCTTTTTAACTCGTTCGCACCCTTCCTGATGTTTTCGCTGTTTGTGCACCATTTCCTGGTGTTGTTTTATACTGCACCCTAACTATTTTCATGTTGAATATGTTTAATTAAAAATAGCTTGCAGAAAAATTGAAGATGCATTTTACAGACTGCTTTCATGTGGAAAGAACGGGACTTTCAGTGCCTGCAAAAGATGCAGACATTTGGAATTATGCATTGGCACACCAATTAATTTTGGTAACTAATGATGATGATTTTTTAGACAATGCCCGTATAAAAAGGCTTTCCACCTAAGGTAGTCCTATTGCGCACCGGCAACCAAAGCAATGAATATATCTTAAGGGCATCTCTAAAAACCTAAGCTATTGTGCAATGTTTTAGTTAGAAAAGTTGTCTTGAATAAAACCTACGATATGTCAAAGGCAAGAGGATTATTTGATGAGCA
>JBBSJX010000337.1:0-4770 GCA_038256825.1 Chitinophagales bacterium | reverse complement strand
TGCTCCAGAGAAGCCCTCTTTTTGTAAATACTCTTTATTTAGAGTTCTTTGGAATAATCGTTTTGAATGATTTGTGTAAAAAGAATGCTTAAAGTTGTTCGGGATAATCGTTTTGAATGATTTGTGTAACAAGAATGGTTTTAAAGAGCAATAAGAAAGAAAAAAAAATGATGAGTACAAACGGAAGGTACAAGAGTGCGACGCAACAATGTTTAATGCTTAAGTATTGCCTGGCCCAAAACTTTAACCACCATGGGTCTGAAGGTATTAATTTTTTAATTTTAAAATTGCGTGCACCGGCAAGTGATCCGATGCATATTTCTCGTTTATCACTTTATGTTGAAGAACCACAAAACCAGGCTTGGGTTTAAATGCGATAAAGTCAATTGTTTTATTTGGGGTTTCAACTGGTATAGTATAGCCGCAATTGGTTACACAACTCCTGGTAAAGTGCTGATCTAAAATATTGATGACTTCACTACCAGGCACTGCATTAAAATCGCCTGCTATTACTACCGGTAATGGTTCGGGGTTTAAAATTTCGGCAATTTTATTAATTTGTAATAAACGGTTGGTCGCGTTACTTTGGGCATCCAGGTGGGTAACAGCAAAAAGTATTTTCTTTCCTGAGTTTAAAGTTATAACAGCCGAAGCTAAAGTGCGGCGTTCGCCATTATTTTCAGCAGCAGTGGGTAAGGGCGTGTTTTTCATCTCTTCCATAGGCAGCTTTGACAGAATAGCCACTCCATATTCGCCTCCGCCATAATCGATGGCCTTAGCAAAATAAGCTTTCATTCCTGTTAATCTTGCCAGTTCATTGGCCTGGTGAACGGATTTTCCAGATCGATCGGTAAACACATCTACCTCCTGCAAAGCAACAAGGTCCGGGTTTTCGGCTTTAATTACATTGGCAATGGCTTGTAGGTCGATAATACCCGGCTTTGAAGGAGGGTTGGCGTGGTGAATATTATAACAAAGAATGCTTACCGTAATTGCTTTTGGATCCGTTATATCAGCCGACCGGTTTTGTAAAGACTTATTGGCGCAAGATGTCATCAAGCAAAAGGCAAGAAGTACCAGGATTGATTTAGCTATAGGCATTGTTAAGAATTAAGCAAGGGTATATTTTATAATCCCCAATTTTTTTAAAGCAAAAAACAAGGCTGTTACATGCATGGATTGCACTATTTCATTTCTATCCAACATTTGCAATAGTTCGGGAATGGTTACCAACAATATTTCTATTTCTTCATTGGCATCCAGTTGCTGCTCCTGAACTTTTTTGCCACCCTGCAGCAAATACATGTGCAGCAGGTTATTGTTGGTGCTGGGATTGGCGGAAGTACGCCCAAGGTATTCGGCGGATGAAAATTCGTACCCGGTTTCCTCCAATAATTCCCGGCGTATAGCTACCTCGGTATTGGCATCCGATGCATCCACACAACCTCCGGGGGTTTCAATACAACTTTCGCCCAGCGCATGCCGGTATTGTTTCACCATTATCACTTTATTGTCTTCAGTTAAAGCAACTCCTGTGGCCCATGTCATGTATTCCATTACATAATAGGGGTTTACAATTTTACCATCGGGCCTTTGACAAACATCTTTGCGGGCTTTTAACCAGGTATCGTTAAAAAGGTATTCGGAGGATAATGTTTTCCATTTCAGCGGATCGTCGCTCATAGTTACTTCCAGTTATTACGTTCAATCAATTCGGTAATGTGGGCTACATGATGCTTGCCATGCCAGGCATACATACCCAACAGGTGCCACAAAGTAATTGCCTTTTTTTGTTCAGGATGAAATATAGTACGTTGCCATTGTTCATCGGAAAGTTCGCTTAAACTGGCATACCAGCGCTGGTGCAGTGCATGTAACAAAGTGACCGAAACATTTACCGGAATGGAGTCAATATCAGCTAGTATTGCCCATTTTTTTTCATCGTATGTTTTAATTACAGGGTTATCCTCGGTTAAACCCAACTTAAACCGCATATAAGCATTCATATGGCTATCGGCCACATGATGTACTACCTGTTTAACACTCCAGCCACCTTCGCGGTAGGGGGTATCAAACTGAAAAGAGTCAAGGGTTTGAATAGCAATCTCCAAATCGGTAGGCAGGTATTTTATATCGTATAACCAACGTTGTTTTAGTTCTTCATTGTATGGTTGAGGTTCGTAATTTCCAATAGGATAACGCAAATCCATATAGTTCGTTTTAATTAAAAAAGTATTGTGATAAAAAAATTCGGGTTCAGGTTTAAAATATAAGATTTATCTGATACCTGATCAAACTCTCATTTAAATTAAACGCTAAACCCGAAAACTGGTAATGTATTACCCTGAAATTATTTCTTACTCTTTATATCAATTAATTCAATATCGAAAATAAGGGCAGCACCACCCGGAATATCATGACCAGCGCCATAATCACCATAAGCTAAATCCGAAGGAATGAATAATTTCCATTTGCTGCCAACAGGCATTAACTGTAATGCTTCTGTCCAGCCCGGAATAACACCTGCTACGGGAATTGAAAGTGGCTCGCCACGACTGTAACTATTATCAAATTCTTTTCCGGTAATTAAAGTGCCCCGGTAATGCGCAGTAACGGTATCTTCTATAGTTGGAAGGGCTCCTGTGCCTTTGGTAATAATTTCGTACTGAAGCCCACTTGGTGTAACCATTACCCCAGCACGCTGTTTATTTTGTGCCAGGAACTTTGCGCCGTTTTGTTTTTCTGCTGCAGCCAGCTTAGTTCTTTTAGTTTCACCCACGCTACTAATAATAGCATTTGCACTATTTACATCCAGGTAAGTTTTTTGACCTTTTATTGAATGTGTAATCGCCAGGTTTAATAGTGGATAATTGATAAAAGAAACTCCTTGATTTTTTAAAAACTCACCTAAAGAAATTCCAAAAGCATAGCTCAAACTATCGGTGGTTGTTTTTAAGCTTAACTGGCTTGATGCTTTAGGCGCCGGCTTTTTAACTGTTTTTTTTTGTGCTCCCACACTAAATGCCATTAACACTAAAAAGGGAAGAACGAGAACTTTTTTCATACTTAAATTTGTGCGTTTTATTTTGATTGTTGGTTTATGATTAATCGCCTTTTAAATTATGACCTGTAAGGTTTATAAAAACATCTTCAAGGGTGGCGTTTTTTACTGATTTAGGTCTTTCAAATCCCGTTGCTACCAGGTCATCAATTAATTTATCGGGTGAATCAATAGCAATGATCCTGCCATTATCAATCACCGCTACCCTATCACATAACACCTCTGCCTCATCCATATAGTGAGTTGTTATAATAACCGTGGTGCCTTTGCTTCTTATTTCGCGAATCAGGTCCCAAAGGCTGCGCCTGGCCTGGGGATCCAACCCGGTTGTTGGTTCGTCTAAAAATATAATCCTGGGATTATTAATCAGGGTAGTTGCAACAGAAAAACGTTGTTTTTGCCCCCCGCTTAATTCTTTAAATTTTGCTTTCGCTTTTTCTCTTAAGTTAACCAGGTTTAAAAAATGATCGGTATCAATGTCCTGGTTATACAAACCGCTAAACAATTCAAGTAGTTCAACCAATTTTAACCCCGGATAATATCCTGCAGCCTGCAATTGAACGCCAATTAGTTTTTTTATTTCGTTGGGCGATTTATCCAGGTTTAAACCGTTTACATAAACCTCGCCGCTGGTTTTATTGCGCAGGGTTTCAATAATTTCGAGCGTTGTACTTTTACCGGCACCGTTTGGACCCAGTAAACCAAATATCTCACCTTCTTTTACATCAAAACTAATACCCTTCACAGCTTCAAAACTGCCGTAATTTTTAACCAGGTTTTTTACTTCAATTATATTGCTCATTTATTAATTGCTATTAATGTGCGACTCCAACTCTTCCATCATTTTTTTACTACCTATAAATAATTGAGAACGCTCATGAAGTTGGGTAGGCTTTACGTCCAATACCCTTTGTTTGCCATTGGTTGCTTTTCCACCTGCAACTTCAACAATAAATGCAAGCGGATTACATTCGTACAGCAATCTTAACTTTCCTAAAGGTTTATCAACGGTTAAAGGGTACATAAAAATGCCGCCTTTTATCAGGTTGCGGTGTACATCCGAAACCATGCTTCCTATATAACGTTGGGTATAAGGGCCGCCGCTTGTTTTGTCTTTTTTCTGGCAAACGGTTATATAATCCTGCACCCTTTGCTCATATTGAAAAAAGTTACCGTGATTTACTGAATACATCCTGCCTTCTTCGGGGCATTGTATATTGGGATGGCTTAAACAAAATTCTCCTATCGATTGGTCGAGCGTAAAACCATTAGCGCCCCTGCGTGTAGCATACACCAACATGGTGCTGGAACCATAAATAATATATCCTGCCGCAACCTGTTTAATGCCGGGTTGCAAAAAGTCATCCATCGTACATGGCTTACCCAGTTCGCTCACCCGGGGATACACGCTAAATATGGTTCCTATCGAAACGTTCACGTCAATATTTCCACTACCATCTAAAGGGTCCATTAAAACAACGTACTTACTGTTGTTGCTGATTTCATCGTCAAAAATAACTATATCGTCATTTTCCTCGCTACCCACGCCGGCACAGCTAATGCCATGTTTTAATACGCCTATAAATTGATTATTGGCAAAAACATCCAGTTTTTTTACATCTTCTCCCTGCACATTTACAATCCCAACCTCACCCAGAATATCCACCAACCCAGCTTTATTAACCTCTACATTAACCCTTTTTGCAGCC
>JBBSJX010000336.1:0-4778 GCA_038256825.1 Chitinophagales bacterium | reverse complement strand
GCGGAAGTATTTCCCTGGCCCGTTTCGGCCGTTTTTGAAGTAATATTTACAATGGACCCCTGGCTTTTTATTAACTTCGGCAGCGCGTAATGCGCCATTAAATAATAATGTACCAGGTTATTGTGCAACGATGCCATAAACCCTTTGTAACTCCCATGCTCCAGTCCTACCCCATCGTTATAGCCGGCATTATTTACCAGGCCATCAATACGGCCAAACTGGTTAATTACAGCTTTTACTGCCGCCTCACATTCAGTTGGCTTACTTAATTCGGCTTCAAATTGGGCAGCATTGCCACCCGCGGCTTTTATTAAATCAACCGTTTTTTGGTTGTCCTTTTCGCTCCTGCCAATAATTACAGGAAGCGCTCCTTCGTTGGCCAATACCCGCGATATGCCTTCGCCAATTCCCTTTGCACCACCTGTTACAATAATTATTTTGTTATTTATCTGAAGATCCATTTCTGCAATTTTTTAAAGGTTTTTGTGCATTGATTTTATTTGTGATACCAGCTAATCTTTTCATAGCATCATCGTTGCGTCGCAATCACTTTATCCGCATAACTTTTATCAGCCAGCAATATTTTATAAATTATAAAACCTCGCAGCGTTTAACCCAAAAAACCGGGCTCTCTCATCTTCTGAAAGCGATGAAAAATAATTCTGAACAATGCCTAACATTTTGCCGTAGGATTCTGCTACCAGGCAAACCGGCCAATCCGATCCGTACATCAACCTGTTCATACCAAAAGCTTCTACCACCACATTTAAGTAAGGTGTAAAGTCTTCCGGCTTCCAATGTTTCCAATCAGCTTCGGTAACCATACCCGATACTTTGCAATAAACATTTTCGTATTGGGCAACAGCTTTTATTTGTTTTGCCCAATCATCAATTGCCTGTTTTTTAATGTTGGGTTTTGCAATATGGTCAATAACAAAAGCCTGGTTTGAAAATAATTTTACCAGCTCTGCTGCATAACCCAACTGGTCAGGATAAATTAATATATCGTAGGTAAAATTATATTGCTGTAATAATTGAATACCTTTTTTAAAGGCTGGCTGAAGCATTAAGTCGCGTTGCGGTTCCCCTTGCAAAATATGCCTGAACCCTTTCATTTTTGGTTGCTGGCTATAATAAGCTAAGCGTTCTTCAACTTTAGGTGATTGTAAATCTACCCATCCAACAACACCCTTTATAAATTCATTTTCTGCTGCATTTTGTAAAAGAAAATGGTTTTCCAGTTCACTTTGGTCAGCCTGCACTGCTACGCATCCCGAAAATCCATATTGCTTTAAAACAGGTTGCAGGTCAGCAGGCAAAAAGTTTCGCTGAATAACTTTCATGCTATTATCAATCCAACTATCACGCACCGGGTCAAACTTCCAAAAATGCTGATGCGCATCTATCATTGGAACATCACCATCTGCAAGATTGTTGGTTGCAACCATAATTATCCCTGCTTTGTATAAGCAACAAGATGTTGTTTTGATGATCCCAAACCATCAATACCTAGTTCCACTACATCACCGGGTTTTAAGTAAACCTGTGGGCTCATACCTAAG
The DNA here is from genome assembly GCA_038256825.1 of Chitinophagales bacterium. Classification (GTDB taxonomy): domain Bacteria; phylum Bacteroidota; class Bacteroidia; order Chitinophagales; family Chitinophagaceae; genus Segetibacter. Next base: position 3,216 of record JBBSJX010000336.1, on the reverse strand, counting down.
CCAACACCTGCAGGGGTACCGGTTGAAATAATATCGCCTGGTAACAACGTCATAAACTGGCTGACATAACTAATTACAAAGGGAATATTAAAGATGAGGTTTTGGGTATTGCCATCCTGCATGGTTTGGCCGTTTAAGGTTAACCATAACCGCAGGTTGTGTACATCAGTAATTTCATCTTTTGTAACAAGGTAAGGCCCCATCGGTGCAAAAGTATCGCAGCCTTTTCCCTTATCCCACGTACCACTTCGCTCCAACTGGAACGCTCTTTCACTTACATCGTTGTGCAAACAATAACCGGCAACGTAATCCATGGCGATATCTTCTGAAACATACGATGCTTTTTTACCTATTAGCACACTCAGTTCAACTTCCCAATCGGTTTTAGTGGAATCTTTTGGAATTACAATATCATCGTTTGGCCCACATAACGCCGTAGTTGATTTTAAGAAAATTACAGGCTCCGTTGGCGGGGGTGCATTGGTTTCTTTGGCATGGTCGATATAGTTTAAACCAATACAAACAATTTTAGAGGGACGGGCAACCGGGGATCCCCATCTTTCGCTTGCAGGTATTTCAGGAAATACATTTTTATCATTTAACAATTTTTGCAATTGTTCAATGCCTCCTGCTTCAAAAAACTTTTCGTTATAATCTGCAAAGTAAGCGGATACATCGTATCGTTTTTCTTCAATTTCTACCCCTGGTATTTCCTGCCCTGGTTTACCTGCGCGTATTAATTTCATATACTTTTTATATTAAATTTTTAAATAATTGTCTCTTGAAAATATTTGCAGTTAAGTATTTAAGTGAATAAATCCACCATCAATCGGGTAATCGTTTCCGGTAATAAAACTGGCCTCATTGCTCGATAAAAATAAAATAAGGTTTGCCACTTCTTCCACACTTCCCATACGGCCAATAGGTTGCGATTTGGATAATTTTTCAAACATTTCAGCTTCGCGGCCGGGATAATTTTTACTGATAAACCCATCAACAAATGGGGTATGCACCCTGGCTGGTGAAACACTATTGCACCTGATATTATCAGCCAGGTAATCTTTGGCAATGGATAAAGTCATGGCATAAACTGCACCTTTGCTCATACTATAAGCAAAGCGATCGCTTAAACCCACTAAAGCCGCTATGGAACATAAGTTTACAATTGCTCCACCTCCCCTTTTTTTCATTAACGGTATTGATGCAAACAAGGCATTGTAAACTCCTTTTACATTTACGTTATAAACCCGTTCAAAATCTTCAGCCGATGTGGTTTCGACCTTGCCTACATGTGCTATTCCTGCATTGTTTACCAGGATATCAATTTCATTAATGGCTTCAAACACTTTTATAACCTGCGCCTGATCGGCCATGTCGCATTGATGAGAAATGATGTTTCCATCTGTTCCCTGATCGGTAACCGGGTTTACATCTACAACATGCACCGTTGCACCCTGCCGTGCAAAAACTGTTGCAACCGCTTTACCAATTCCGCTACCGCCACCCGTTACCACTGCTGTTTTTCCATCGAGACGTAACATATACTTTCAATAATTTAAAAATTGTTTGTGCAATGATGCTATTTTTTTTTGCCGCTATTGTTGTTTTAGTACAAGAGTGCGACGCAAGGATGTTGATAAATGAACAATTGCCTGGTACCAAAAAATCTACAACGACACTCCTCTTTTCCATGGAATAAAATCGTCCTGGTTTAGTAAAACAGCTTTTGGAATAATTTCGCCGCTAGCCACTTTTATACAATATTCCAGAATTTCTTCACCCATTTGTTCAATGGTTTTTTCACCACTAATTACGCCCCCGGTATCTATATCAATTATATCTGCCATCCTTTTTGCAAGGATGCTGTTGGTTGCAATTTTTATTGTAGGTGCCACCGGGTTGCCGGTGGGGGTACCCAAACCCGTAGTAAATAAAATAAGGGTTGCACCCGAAGCAGCTTTACCGGTTGTGGCTTCAACATCGTTACCTGGCGTGCAAACAAGGCTTAAACCAGGTTGGGTAACTGGCTCGGTATAATCCAACACATCCACTACAGGCGAGGTACCACCTTTGCGTGCAGCACCTGTAGATTTTATTGCATCGGTTATCAGGCCATCCTTGATATTACCGGGAGAAGGGTTCATATGAAAACCTGAACCTACCTTTAAAGCAGACTCACTATAGGATTGCATGAGACCTGTAAATTTATCCGCAGCGGATTGACTAACCATCCTATCCAATAAATTTTGCTCAGCTCCACACAATTCAGGAAACTCTGCCAGCAATACTTTACCACCTAAAGCAACTAAAAGATCGGAAGTATAACCCACAGCAGGGTTTGCCGAAATGCCGCTAAAACCGTCGCTACCACCACATTTTACACCTATGGTTAACTGGCTTAAAGGAGCAGGCGTTCTTTCAATTTTATTAACTTCCACCAGGCCCAGAAAGGTTTGCCTGATGGCTTCTGAAATTAATTGTTGTTCGCTTTGTGATTGCTGTTGCTCAAATACTAAAAGTGGTTTATTAAACGAAGGATTGCGTTGTTTTAAATCCGCTAAAAAAAATTCCGTCTGCAGATTTTGACAACCTAAACTTAATACGGTAATACCTGCTACATTGGGGTGATCAGCATAGGCAGCCAATAACTTTCCAAGGATGGCAGCATCGCCACGGGTACCACCGCAGCCACCCTGGTGGTTGAGAAATTTGATGCCATCAACATTTTTAAAATAGCGTAGTTTTTGCTGCGTTGAATCAGGGCTTAGATTTACTGTATCCAAATTGCCGCCATCCTGATGAATGGTTAATAACTGGCGGGTAAACTGGTGGTATTTGTGCGAAACTGCATATCCCAGCTCGTTATGAAGTGCTTCTTTAATAATATCCAGGTTCCTGTTTTCGCAAAATACCGTAGGAATAAATAACCAGTAGTTTGCTGTACCCACTCTACCATCGCTGCGTACGTAACCATTAAAAGTTTTATCCTTAAACTTTGAAACATCAGGAGCCTGCCAACCGGTTTTTAAACCTTTGTATTCGTAATTGCTGGTTGCATGCTTTGTATTTTCAACGGTCATCAATTCGCCCTTACTAATATGGTGCTGAACTTTACCTACGAGCACACCATACATATAAACCTCGTCACCGGTCTGCATATCATTTATAAAAATTTTATGCTTGGCGTTGATGTCTTGTTGTAAAACAACCTGGTTG
>JBBSJX010000335.1:0-4791 GCA_038256825.1 Chitinophagales bacterium | reverse complement strand
GATATAGGCGTAAAATCCCCTGATCGTACGTTTGTTTATCATCAGCAGCAACGTCGCTAACATGAAATGCCGCTATGGCATAACCCCGTTTTATAGCTTCTTCGGCAGGCCAAAATTCGCTTTTAATAATGCGGGTTACATCCGTATTGCTTTTGGGGCGGTGGTTAATTAACAAAAAAACAGGACAGGGCTTTTTTGTTTTTGAAGGGATGAAAAGCAGCAGGTTAATGGTAACTGATTGGTTATTTCGATAAACATTAATAGCTATCTCCTTTAAAGTAGCTTCTCCATTCATCGCCATTTTACTTTCGTTTTGCTTTTTAAAACGAATACTATCAAAATCTTTAGGTAACTGACCATAAAGGTTGTTTTCAAATAAAGTCAGAATTTCTTCCCGTCTGTTCTTTATCCAGCTACTACTATCGCTTATTTTTTCCCCGGAATTACTGATTAACGGATCAGGAAGTGTCATTATAACGGCAGCATCATTGGATTGTCCATAACTGCCAAGATAAAAAAATACCAAGACAGCAATACTCCAAATTTTGTAATTTTCGGGTTTCATAATATCAACTTTTTAGTATTAATAAGCATCATAATATCAATTGCAACAAAAGGGTTGCGATTTACATTACCTGATTTTTTTACCCGGGTTTAATCAGGAAAATTTACTACTGCATTATTCAGTTTTTGTTTTTAATTTATTTAATAAGCCCCGTTGGTTTAAGTGTTCCAGCAGATCACTAAAACCTGGTAGCAGGATTGTATCGCGCAATAATGAACGAAAAGTACAAGTGTGCGACGCAACAATGCTTAATTATTATTCAATTGCTGGTAACAAATATAAAACACCAACAAAGCAGATTGCTTCATACTTAGCAATGACGATCATTCAATATTCAACATTTAGCATTCAACATTCAACATAAATTCAAGATGTATTCCTACATCGCAACAACGAACTTTACATCGTCACCACACTCACCTCAACCTCCACATTTTCTTCCAGCCACGCCACCATTTCATCATTCATACTAAAGCCTTTTTCCAGGGTGTACAACCCGATTTTTAAGTTTTCGCGGGGCTCGTGAATATTAAACTTGATGGAGGTTTTGCCGGGGTTAGCTTTAATATTTTTATCAATAAAATCAATCAGAGTAGGAGTGATGGCCCTGGTAGGCATATCCACCACCATTTGCCTGGTGAAGGCCGTTTTAACTACATCCAGCATATTGATACCGGTTACTTTAAACTCGTAGTTTTCGCTGTTGTACCGTGTTTTAAACTCGCCCTGCACCAATACGTTTTTACCTTTTTCCAGGTAGTTCTGGTATTTTACATAATCATCGCTCCACAACATTAATTCTACTTTGCCCGAAAAATCTTCGATACAAAGTACCCCGAAATTGCGACCCGTTTTGGTTACACGGTGCTGTGCATCTACCACCAACCCGGCTAATTTAAACGGTTTGTTTTTCTTGGGAGATAGTTGAGGTGCTTCCTTTACCTCGTTGAACTCAACAATAGGGGTAAAGCCATAATGTTTCAGCTCAAACTTAAAATGATCCAGCGGGTGACCGCTCATGTACATACCGGTCACATCTTTTTCATGATCCAGTAATTCGGTCAGGGTCCAGGGTTCAATTTTGGGTAACACCGGGGTAGGAATGTCCATTTGAATCATATCGCCAAAAAGGCTGTTGCTGGTACTTTGTGCCTGCGCCTGGAAACGCTGACCAAACTGCACTATAATATCCAACCCGGTAGCTGTACTGTCTTTGGCGCAGCCAAAATACTGTCCGCGATGAAAGGCGGTCCAGCAATCAAAGGCGCCACTGTAAATAAGGCTTTCTAATGATTTTTTGTTGAGTGCCCGCAGGTTTACCCGCTTTACAAGGTCAAAAACACTTTCGTAAAAGCCATTTTTCTGACGTTCTTCTAAAATGTATTCAATGGCATTTTCACCCACACCTTTCAGACCCATCATGCCAAAACGGATTTCACCTTTTTTGTTTACGGCAAAACCTTTTTGCGATTCATTAATATCAGGTCCAAGCACTTTCAATCCCATCCGCTTACACTCTTCCATAAAGAAGGTGATTTTTTCGATATTACCAGCGTGGTTCAACACCCCGGCCATGTATTCGCTAGGGTAGTGGGCTTTTAAATAAGCGGTTTGGTAAGCTACAAAAGCATAACAGGTGGAGTGCGATTTGTTAAAGGCATATTGTGCAAAGGCCTCCCAGTCTGTCCATATTTTTTCCAGTTTATCAGCAGGGTGATCTTTTTTGGTGCCGCCTTCCATAAACTGGGCTTTCATTTTGTTTAGAACGGCAATTTGCTTTTTACCCATCGCTTTCCGCAGTACGTCGGCCTCGCCTCTGCTAAAACCAGCCAATTTCTGACTGAGCAACATTACCTGCTCCTGGTACACCGTGATACCATAAGTTTCTTCCAGGTATTCGGCCATGTCGGGCACATCATAGGTAACTTGCTGCCGGCCATGTTTACGTTCTACATAATCAGGAATATAAGCCATTGGTCCCGGACGGTACAAAGCGTTCATGGCAATCAGGTCAGCAAACTTATCGGGCTTCAAATCGCGTAGGTGTTTTTGCATCCCGGGGCTCTCAAACTGGAACGTTCCATTGGTTTCACCATTTTGGTACAACTGGTAGGTCTTTTCATCATCCAGCGGTATTTCGTCTATTTCAATTGTAACCCCGTGGTTTTGTTTTATCAGTTCCAATGCTGTTTTTAAAATGGACAGGGTTTTTAAACCCAGAAAGTCCATTTTAATAACACCTGCTTCTTCAATTACATTACCGGCAATTTGGGTAACCAAAAGATTGGAATCTTTTGAAGTGGCAACGGGAATGATATTCTTCAGGTCGTCAGGGGCAATGATGATTCCTGCGGCATGCAAACCAGTATTTCGCACCGAGCCTTCCAGGCGTGCAGCTTCTCTTAAAACCTGGGCCTGCAAATCTGTGCCCTTATAAATTTCTCTTAGTTTTTTTACATTTTCAAGATCTTCTCCGCCCAGGTCTTCTTTTTCCTGCAGACTTTTTTCGCCCTCTTTTTTGGTCATGGGGGCGAATAACACCCGGTTGAGGTTGGTTCCCGGTTTGTCGGGTACCAGCTTGGCCAGCATATTACTTTCGGCGAGCGGAAGATCCAATACACGGGCAACATCCTTAATACTCATTTTGGCAGCCATGGTACCAAAAGTTACAATCTGGGCTACCTGGTTTTTGCCGTATTTCTGTACTACATAATCGATCACTTTCTGCCTGCCATCATCGTCAAAGTCCGTATCAATATCCGGCATACTTTTACGATCGGGGTTCAGAAAACGCTCAAACAGCAGGTTGTATTTAATAGGATCAATATTGGTAATCCCGATGCAATACGCCACAACTGAGCCCGCAGCCGAGCCACGACCGGGACCTACAAAAACCCCGAGGTCTCGTCCGGCTTTTATAAAATCCGATACTATTAAAAAGTATCCGGCAAACCCCATGGTTTTAATGGTATGCAATTCAAAATCCAGCCGTTCCCTTATTTCTTCGCTTATCTCGCTATAGCGTTTGCGTGCACCTTCATAGGTAAGGTAATGTAAGTATTCCCACTGGTTCAGGTTGCCATCTGTATGTTGTTGAAACTCCTTTGGTATAGGAAAGTTGGGCAGCAAAATATCCTTCTTAAGGTTTAGCAATTCAATTTTATCAACAATGGCATTGGTATTATCAATAGCCTGCGGAATGTCTTTAAACAACTCCTTCATTTCCGAAGTTTTCTTAAAATAAAACTGGTCGTTCGGAAACTTAAAGCGACGGTTTTTTACCTGCAGCTCATCATTTACAAAATCATCAAACCCCGGGGTACTTTGTTTTTCGCCGGTATTAATACATAATAAAATATCGTGGGCATTGTAATCATCCTGGTCGGTATAATGGCTGTCGTTACTTGCAATAACGGCCACATTGTGTTTGGCCGCAAACCTCAATAAAACTTCATTCACCTTGTCCTGCTCCTTCATACCATGCCGCTGAATTTCAATATAGTAATCCCCGCCAAACATATTCAGCCACCATTTAAATTCTGTTTCTGCTGCCGCTTCACTATCCTTTAAAATAAGCTGGGGAACATAAGCACCCAGGCAACAGGTAGTTGCAATCAGCCCTTCATGGTAGCGCTCAAGCAGTTCACGATCAATACGCGGGTATTTGCTGTACATCCCTTCCTGGTAACCCAACGAAGTAAGTTTTAGCAGGTTTTCGTAACCCTGTTTATTTTTTGCAAGTAATACCTGGTGGTAACGGTCGTCGCGTTGTTCCTTAGTAAATATCTTTTTGTGGCGGTCGGCAACCACATAAAACTCGCAACCAACAACAGGTTTTACCTTTAATGATCCGTCGGGGTTGGTATTTTTATAAGCCTCTGCCACAAATTCAAATGCGCCAAACATATTACCATGATCGGTAATGGCCAGGGCAGGCATATCGTCAGCAATGGCTTTTTTGTATAATCCTTTTATTGAAGCAGCTCCATCAAGCAGGCTGAATTGTGTGTGTACATGTAAGTGTGAAAATTTTGTCATAATCTTTTATCTTAAATCAAAGGCACTTTATATCTGCAACAGGTAATTATACAAAACATATAATATCTTTTTTTTGGTAGCCATCATTGAATCATTGGGCGGCATTGTTGCGTCGCACTCTTGTACTTATTTACTTTAGTCATCTTTAATTGCGGCTTACACTTAAATTGCCCGTTGGCTATAAATGG
>JBBSJX010000334.1:0-4804 GCA_038256825.1 Chitinophagales bacterium | reverse complement strand
ATGAGGAAAGTTATCCCTTTTTGCTTTGCCTTGCTCCTACTTGTTGTTTCATGTAAAAAACCACAGGGTTTTGATTATAGAGATATTAAAAATTTTAAAGTGGAAGCCTGGGGATTTGATAAATCAACCGTTTCTATGGACTTGGTTTATTTTAATCCAAATAATTATGGGGTGGATTTAAAAAATGTGGATTGTGATATTTACCTCAATAATAATTATGTAGGCAAGTTTAAACTGGATACTTTAATGCATATTTCGAAAAATGCTGAATTTAGTTTGCCGGCTAAAATGGAAGTGGATATGAAAAATGTTTTAAAAAATTCAGTGAATGCACTTTTAAGTAATGAAGTGCTTATTGGAGCTAAGGGAAATACCAGGGTTGGAAAAGGCGGCATTTATGTAAACGTGCCATTTAATTATGAGGGGCGACATAAATTAGAATTATTTTAATCTAACATTCTCTCTTTTCTTATTATATAAAATATTTGTAAAAGGTATTTTTGGAAGCCAGCATTTATTCAAATTTCAACATTACTTGCGTCGCACACTTGTACAATATATCTGTAAGCAACAGTATGCTCAAAATTAATTTTATATATTTATTCCTTGTTTGAAAGCATAAAAAAGCCCGTAATTTTTGTTTACGGGTTTTTAAAAATTTTAATTATTAATCCTTGTAAGGTTCTATATGGCAAGGTTTCCCTTTTTTAGGTCCTCCACCCTCTTCATTTCTTTTACAAGGCGGAGGTAACATTTTATACGCGTCTTCTGTAGCCTTTGATGAATCGGCATCAAAACCTGCGTTGTTAAATGCAGTTTGTATATAACTTAGGTTTACACGATCTGGCCAGTATTGAACACGGGTTGTTCCACTCAGCATATTTATTTGCATTTTTATAATTCCTGCACCGGTTTGTTGGGTTTCTCTTTTCATATAGTTTTCCAGGCGCAATTTACACTCCCAACAACGAACGTTTGGCGTTTGTATAGTTACCCATTCTGATTTACGACTTTGAGCAGACGCAGCAGAAAACATAAAAGCGGCAAAAGCAATCATTAAAATATTTTTCATTTAGCGTTCATTTGTACTTTGAAAAAGCTTCAATTGTCAAATTCCCTGCCAGTTTGAGGGATCTTTACTCCAGTTCATTAATAATTCTTCTGTCTCCGCCGTTACCAGGCCTTTTTCAATCGCCAGCCTTATAATGGTTGGATAATTGGTTAAGGATTTACAAGGAACTCCAGCGTTTTCAAAAGCCTCCTTAGCCTGGGGGAACCCGTACGAAAAAATAGAAACCATCCCTAAAATTTCGGCACCGGCGGCTTTCAATACATCTACTACCAACAGGCTACTTTTTCCGGTTGAGATTAAATCTTCAATAATAATCACCTTTTGACCTTTTTCAAAATGACCTTCTATTTGGTTGGTTAAGCCATGTTGTTTAGGTTTGGGCCTTACATAAATAAAAGGCAACTTTAACTGGTCGGCGGCCATTGCGCCCCAGGGTATACCCGCAGTTGCTACTCCCGCCAGCATTTCAGCTTCAGGAAACATTTCGAAAACTACGTTACACATTTCGCTTTTTATGAAATCGCGAATGAAAGGGAACGAAAGCACTTTCCTGTTATCGCAATATATAGGGCTTTTCCATCCGCTGGCCCATGTAAAGGGTTGGGTTGGACTTAGTTTAATTGCGCCTACCTGCAGCAATTTTTCAGCAACGGCTTTTTCATCTGTCATGCAGCAAATATAGTATTGCAATCTGGCATTTATGTTTACCGGAAAGGATTGGTGGAATTAGAAAAGAGGTAGTTCCAACTATATACAACCACTAAATGGTTATGTAATAGGGTGCAATAATTAGCTGAATAAATTACTAAAAGTACAAGAGTGCGACGCAAGGATGCCCAATAGTGTTATGGGGCCGGGTCCATAACTCACCTTCAGAAGTAAAACCGGTTAAGGTTTGCAGGAATGATTTTTGTTTCTTTGCTCAAAATTAATTTATGGCAAAAAAAATTGTTGCAGCCGGTGGAATTGTTGAAAACGAAAATGGTGAAATATTATTTATGTTCAGAAAAAATAAATGGGATTTGCCTAAAGGAAAACAAGATGAAGGCGAAACAATTGAAGAATGTGCCGTACGTGAAGTTGAAGAGGAAACGGGTTTAATAAATGTAACAAGGGGCGAATTGATTGATGTAACCTCGCATAATTATGTTGAAAAGAATGTAGAAATTGAAAAGGAAACGTGGTGGTATGCTATGAAAGTGAGCGGAGCGCAAAAACTGGTGCCGCAAACTGAAGAAAAAATTACCGAGCTAAAATGGGTTAAAGAGTCGGAGCTTAAAGAATACCTTTTAGATACCTATCCGAATATTGTACAGATTGTTGAAAAATACTTCGATAATACAAACCAGATAAATTAAGTAGGTAACTCCCGGTTTGTAATATAATATGGCAGTTCATCCTGCGAAACGCTTTCTTTTTGTTCCCAATAGGCCAGGGTAACAATATTACCGTCAGGCGTGTGCAAGAGCCTTCCAAAAATTGAATTTATTGGGTTAAACATTACATTGGTAACCCCTATTGTAAAAGTTTCAGGCTGCAATGGTGGTGTTTCATTTTGAATAGTAGGTTCGATTGCCGAAGTTTCCTCAGCAGTAGTCACAACCTTTTTAGCAGGTGCTACTTTTGGAGGTGGAGTGGGAACAACCATCACTTCGTATTGATTAAACTCCAAAAGTTGTTTAAGAAAAGCTGTCCGCTCCTTTGTTGCATTTTTTTCCACAACAGCACATTTTATTCCTTCTAAATCTTCAAACTCGTGGTTTTTATTTATAGCCATAATAAAATGCTTTTACCTAAAAAAAACAATGGATGCCTCAACTGCCGTAGTTAATGAAAAAATGTGTTCATAAACCACACTGAATATTCCTGTACATATTATACCTGTAACGCTAATTACCAGAGCCAATTTAGGAAATAACGGGGTTTCAATTTTTTCTATTGGATGATCATTTACATCCATAAACATGGCTTTTACTATGCGTAGATAATAGTAAAAAGATATTACCATATTTAATGCAGCTATGGTAATAAGAACATAATTTCCTTTTGCTGCCCCGGCCATTAATAAAAAAAATTTTCCAAAAAAGCCGGCCGTTGGCGGCACACCCGCAAGCGAAAACAGTGCAAGGGTTAAAACCCAGGCTAAATACGGATTGGTTTTATAGAATGCTTTGTAATCTTTTATTCCTTCCTTTCCGGTTACGGAGCTTACTAAAGCAATTACTCCAAACGCAGCCAGGTTTGAAAATAAATAAATCAATACAAAATAAATAACTGCCGTGGTGCCCAGTTGAGAAGTGCCTGTTATACCCACTAATATAAAACCCACCTGGGCAATTGAAGAGAAAGCAAGGAACCGTTTTAAATTATTCTGCCGAATGGCAAATAAATTACCAATTAAAATGGTAAGCACCGAAAGCACAAACAACATATTGTACCAGCTTTCAGCCAAAGGTTTAAAAACAGTATAAAGTACCGACACAAAAACAAAAAGTACGGCTCCTTTTGATACTACCGAAAGGTAGGATGTAACCGCGACGGGTGCACCTTCGTAAACATCGGCTGTCCATAGGTGGAAAGGCACTACCGAAATTTTAAAGGCAAATCCTGCCAGTAATAATATAAAAGCAAATACCTGGAGTGGATTCTCCGAAAGCAGGGGTGTGAGCTGGGTAAAAGTTAAGGTACCTGTTGTACCATAAATAAGTGAAATGCCAAACAATAATAACCCCGATGAAAAAGCGGATGAAATGATCAGCTTCATTGCGGCTTCTGATGATTTTCTTTTTTGCAAATCGAAGTTAGCCGCTGCAGCTAAGGGAATGGTTGACAGTTCGAGTGCCAAATAAAACATTAATAAGTTGCCAGCCGAAATCATAAAAAACATTCCCAGCAGGGTTGACAGCAACAAAATATAAAACTCTAAAACATGTTCATGATTTTTTAACCAGGTATACGACTGAAGCGACACGATTAGCATTCCAAGGTTTAAAATGTTTTTTTCCAATACAGCTAATGGGGTGGTTATAAACATTTCGGAAAACAAAACACCTGCTTTCGCAAACAAAAAACCGAATATAAAATTTATCAGCAGTAAAAAGTTAACCCAATTCAATATTCGCTCATTACTTTGATCAGAACTTATTTTAATAAACAACAGCACAAATATGATCAAGATGATCAACATCTCCTGTTTCATTATTAATAAATAGTCAAGCATACAGATGCGTTAATTGAAGGGTTAATTTCAAAATGAAACTTTATTTTAAACTTAATACTTTATCCATTATTGTTTCTGTTCCGGGTTTAATTAAATCTGCAAGCCAAAAAGGTGCTACTCCAATGGCCACAATTCCTACAACTAACAAAGCCCCGGCTAATTTTTCGTTCCAGGTTGCATCAGTAATTTTGTTATAAGAAACATTTAGTGGCCCCATAACCGTTTTACCTGCGGCCCGTAAAATATAAACTGCTGTAACCACAATGGAGGCACATGCCATAATGGTGGCAAAACGATACCATTCACCCGGGTTTTGCCACGCACCCATAAAAATGGTCATTTCGGCAACAAATCCACTCAGTCCAGGTAAGCCTAACGAACACAATCCTGCCAAAACAAATATGGTTGCTATAAAAGGGGTCACTTTCAACAAACCGCCTAATTGCGCAACCATACGTGTGTGGGTTCGGCTATAAATCATCCCGATAGCTGCAAAAAATAAAGCTGTCATT
>JBBSJX010000333.1:0-4816 GCA_038256825.1 Chitinophagales bacterium | reverse complement strand
TGGTTCCATCCCGCCTATAAAGCCGGTGGCCCCATACAATCTATTGCCGGGCTGGTTAAGCATGTAGCCAGCGGGGAGTTATTGGGGAAAAATGTGTAACTTTATTAGCAATTAAAAGGTTATGAAAATAGAAACAGTAGAAATACAAAACATTTCGGGCGGACAAGCCATTCATTTACCCAATGAATTGAGGATAAATGATGATAAGGTTTATCTAAAGAAAATGGGAAATGTGATATATATAATTCCCTACCATAACCCATGGCAAAACTTCTATGACAGCCTTGCCGGATTTTCAGCCGATTTTATGGATGATAGAAACCAACCTTTGCAACAAACCCGCGAATTATTTGACTGATGGCCTGGATGCTTGATACCAATAACCTGTATTTATATTATTAAGCAAAAACCGGCTGCGGTACTGGAAAAATTCAGAACCATCCCGGCAGGTGAAGTTGCATTTTCTGTAATTACCCTGGCGGAATTGGAATACGGAGCCCGCAAAAGTGTAGCGGTATAAAAAAACCTGTCGGCACTTCAACAGTTTTTTATACCGTTTGATATTTTACCTTTCGATTACAATGCAATTTTAGAATATGGTATTATAAGGGCAGAGCTGGAAGCAAAGGGTACGCCGATTGGTCCTCTTGATACCCTGATAGCTGCTCATGCAAAAAGTTTAAACTGCATTCTCGTTACCAACAACGAAAAAGAGTTTAGCAGGGTAAGTGGTCTGCAGTTTGAAAACTGGGTAAAATAGTCATTGCCTGAAAAAATATATTATAGTTTCCCCTTAATCTGTTATTGAAGATATTTATACTAATCCCCTGGTTCCATCCCGCCTATAAAGCCGGTGGCCCCATACAATCTATTGCCGGGCTGGTTAAGCATGTAGCCAGCGAAGCGTTATCGGTTAGTATTATCTGCAGTAATAAGGATATGGATGGCACGGTGATGGATGTGCCGGTTAATGATTGGGTAAAGTATAACGATAACACACAGGTTTGGTATAGTGCTGATGATAATATTTTGCCGGTACTAAAAAATGAAATAGCAAAACAACAGGATGCTGTTTTGTACATTGTTGGTATTTACGATTGGGTGTATAATATTAAACCCTTATTATTTTTAAAAGGAATAAAAAAAATAATTTCGGTAAGGGGTATGTTGCACCCCGGAGCATTAACGCAAAAGGCATTTAAGAAAAAAGCATTTTTATTTTTAATGAAAATGTGGGGCTGGCAGCGGAAGGTTGTTTTTCATGTAACGGATGAGGGGGAACGGGAATTTGTAATTAAGGAATTAGGAATTAGGAATGAGGAATTAGGAATTAAGGTAGCGGGTAATTTTCCGAATTTGTTTGGTGCTTTGCCGATGCCGGAGAAGGAAGTGGGGAAGTTGAAACTGGTTTCGGTGGGGTTGATAAGTGCGATGAAGAATTATTTGTTGGTGCTGGAGGCCCTTCGACAAGCTCAGGGTGACATACGATATGATATTTACGGGCCGGTTAAAGATGCAGGGTATTGGGAGGAATGTAAGGCTGTTATTAAAAAGCTACCGGCGCAGATTATTGTTAACTATCATGGTGCTATTGAACCTTTGGGTATTGAGGCTGCATTGGCTGCAAGTCATGTTTTTATTTTGCCGAGTAAGAGTGAAAATTACGGGCATTCAATTATTGAAGCATTGAGTGCAGGCAGGCCGGTGATAACGAGTAATGGAACGCCGTGGAATGGGTTGAGGGAAGCGAGGGCCGGGATAAATGTGGATTTGGTAGCGGGTAGTGGGCAGGGGGCAGTTGGCAGTGGGGAGTTGGCAGTTGGCAGTGGGCAGTTGGCGGAGGCTATCAGTTTTTTTGTGAACATGCCGGAGGATGCATTAAAGGAATGGAGTAAAGGGGCAGGGGATTACGTTAATAAAGTGATTGAGGTGGAGGAGACGAGGGAGGCGTATAGGAAAATGTTTGGGGGAATTAGCTAATTTGCTGATATGCTAATTTGCTAATGTGCTAATGCTGCCTGGGTTAGGCTGTTTTGTTAAATTGTGCTGTGTAAAATTTTAATAAGGGTTTTAAATGCATGGTTTAAAAATTTACTTTTATAGCAACTGAACGGGTTATGCCTATTTTATACCAAATATAATTTCATTACAGGCCAATGTGTGCTGGCTGATATTATGTGCGATGGCGCAGTGTGATAGGATTTGGTAAACCTGCCTGCGGTAGGCAGGTACCGATAGGACTAACTAAAGAGTATAATCTCTATAACTCCCCGTTAAACCGTTCATATTCATGCAGTTGAAATTTTGAAAGATTTCAGCTTTTTTGAAAGCCCGCAGAGTTATATACTTTTTTCTAATTTTTTAAATCATCGCAATCGGTATTAAAACTCCCTTTATTGTATGTGGGCTCCAAAGGAGAAAAGCATTTGTGTACATTATTTGATAGTGGGGCAAATTTATCCTGTATTAACCCCGATTATGTAACCGGGTTTGAAATACCTGTAAGTCTTGGCCGGGTAAGAAAACTATCTACAGCTTCTGAAAGCCATTCATTGAAATAAAGGAAGCCATCAGGCTCTACTTTTATCTTAATGATGTATTATTATCTGATGAATTTTTATTGGTTTCCGGCCTTAGTGAAGAAGCCATTATTGGCGCCGCTACTATGCAAAATCTGGGTTAAATTAGATTTTGTGCATGATCAGGTTATCGTGGATCCCAAAGTGGCAAAACTGCAATTGATTTAGAGCGTTGAAAAAAAGTTGAGGGTTATCCGGTTTTTGCGTTTTCAAGCCGAATTGTTATTTATAATTAGTTTCACTGTTTTAATTTTTCTGTTATCAAATTTCTAAAACATCCCCTTTTTATTTACCTGGCAAAATTCTTTGCCATTTTTTGTATTGCCTATTTTGGTACTATTGCGGTGGAGGGATTGGCTGCACCGGGTAATTATTACTGGCCTTTTGTAGAGCAGTATTTTAATTATCCATCCTGGTTAAGGGCTTCGTTGTTGTATGGTACTCAATTTTTTTTAGGCATAGCTGGCTACGAAACGGTTATTACAGGGCCAGCGCTTTTGCAAATGGTTAACGGCAGAGCGGTACACCTGGCATACAGTTGTTACGGTGTGGGAGTGATGAGTTTTTGGCTGGCATTTGTGGTTGCTAATAAAGGGTCATGCGTTAAAAAAACTGTGTGGCTTTTGGGAGGTTTGCTGGCAATATGGCTGGTTAATGTTACCCGCATTGGTTTGCTGCTGGTGGCTATCAATAATAATACACATCTTCCGTTTAAATTAGATAACCACGATTTTTTTACGATACTGGCTTATGGGGTAATTTTTTTGATGATGTTTTTGTATGACAGGAGTTTTGGGAAGCCGGGGAAGGGTTTACAGGAAGGCGGGTAGGGTTTTTCCCTTCGTGTCTTCGTGTCTTCGTGGCAAAAAATTAAACCTGAAGGGTTTTCTATATTTCTTTTAACTTAGTGAAAAAAAGGTTTAGCCACGAAGGCACGAAGACACGAAGGAAATCCTTCGGATTTGGTTGGTTGATTTTGAAAACCTTTTAAATAATATTATGCATTTCAATTTATCAGAACGGGAAGAATATTTAGCAAGGGAAATAATTGATGCTGCTTATAAAGTTCATAAAGAACTTGGTCCGGGATTGTTGGAAAAAATTTATGAAGTATGTTTTTGCTATGAGCTTGAGAAAAAAGGGATCCCATATAAAAGACAATGTGAATTGCCAATATATTATGATGGTAAAAGATTTGATGAGGGGCTTGTCATGGATGTATTAGTCGATGACCTTGTGATTTGTGAATTGAAGGCAGTTGAAATAATGAACCCTTTGTGGAAGGCCCAGATCATTAGTCATCTTAAACTGACAAAGTTAAAATTGGGGTTTTTGATAAATTTTAATGTACCGCTTATTAAGGAAGGTATCAAGAGGTTTGTGGTTTAGCTGATTAATTGACGCAAAAAATGCTTAGCATTTTCCTTTCGTGTCTTCGTGTCTTCGTGGCAAAAAATTAAACCCGAAGGGTTTTTGTATTTATTTCTTTTCACTTCGTGAAAAAAAGGTTTAGCCACGAAGGCACGAAGACACGAAGAAAATCCTTCGGATTATTTGTTTTTAGTAGTAAATAACA
This sequence comes from Chitinophagales bacterium, assembly GCA_038256825.1. GTDB lineage: Bacteria > Bacteroidota > Bacteroidia > Chitinophagales > Chitinophagaceae > Segetibacter. The sequence continues at coordinate 661 of JBBSJX010000333.1, read as the reverse complement.
TCTTACAAAATTTGACATAAAAAGAGGTGGTTGTTACCGATAAAATGCTTTAGCATTTTCCCTTCGTGCCTTCGTGTCTTCGTGGCAAAAAATTAAACCCGAAGGGTTTTTGTATTTGTTTTCTTTCACTTCGTGAAAAAAAGGTTTAGCCACGAAGGCACGAAGACACGAAGGAAATCCAACGGAAATATTTTAAAAAGAAATTTAATAAAGAAATGATTATTGTAGGTATTAACGCATATCACGCCGATTCATCAGCCGCTATTTTTGTGGATGGTAAAATGGTTGCGGCTATTGAAGAAGAAAGATTTAGAAGGGTGAAGCATTGGGCAGGATTTCCAGAACTGGCTATTAAGTTTTGTTTACAGGAAGCCGGAATTGGATTTGAGCAGGTAGATCACTGGGCTATTGGTCGTGACCCTAAAGCCAAGTTCTTTAAAAAATTATTGTACGTGGCCAAAAATCCCGGAGGTAGCTTTGCAGCCATTACCGAGCGTTTGCAGAACAGCCGTAAGGCTGCCAGTATAGAAAATGAACTTTCCCGTCTCTCCGCCTTGCCGGCAAAAACATTTGCGGACAAGATCCATAATATTGAGCATCACCGCAGCCATATTGCTTCGGCATTTTTTGCATCGCCGTTTGATGAAGCCGCCTGTATGAG